>NZ_JAPDDR010000023.1 GCF_025950095.1 Luteolibacter rhizosphaerae
GAAGAATCTCCCATTCGGAATCGGTGAGGCTACAGGGATACTCGCGCATCGCGAGCTTCTCCAATACCTCACCCGGCTAGTACAGATCAAAATCCGGACGGAGATGATTTTTCAGACGGCTTCTAAGCTCCTGTCCATTCGACCCCAGTCTCCCAGATCGTTTCCATATCTTTTTCCCATTCCTCCCCTTGTGATGTTCTACCTCGCTTCGAGGTCCCCGCAGAGGTTGCTCATAGTCCTGTCACGCGCCACCCCCAGCACCGCGCGCGTCGTCTCCTTCACAGCACGGAAGAGCGGCAGCAGATTCTCCGGAACCTTCACGTCCGCCAAGCGCCCGAATGAATGGTCTATCGCGAGCTCCGCGAAGGCATCCTGAATCGCAGCGCGCCTGGCTTCGCCTTCGAGCGACATCACATCCCCGGGCAGGACCGGCTCCGCCGAGCCGGCCTCAGCCTCGCGCAGGCTGGCGATCAAGCTTGCTTCGTCACTCTTGCCCCGGTTCATCACCGCGCCAGCGATGTCCGCGGCGTGATCCCGCAGAGGGCCGGTCACGTCACCGCCGCCTTCGCGCACTGCCCGTGCGAGTTTCGCTACGCCTTTCTGATAGGCAGGCAGCGAGGCACCAGGCAGGAAGGTCTTCGTCTTCGTGGCACCCCGACCGTGCCGGAGCCCGATGCCGGCCAATCCTTGCCGGACACGGGCATAGGCCTGGTCCACCGCAGCCTTGGCGGAACCGGTCCGATCCTTGGCCGACGCCGAACTGTTAGATCCGGGATCTCCTGTCCGCTGACCCTGCCCGATCTCACGAGCCGCCGCGCGGATCTCCTCGCTCTGGCGGACCGACTACTCCGCTTCCCAAGCTTGCACCCTATTCTCCGCGGTTGCCCAGCGTGGTCCCGCAACCTGTCTACACCCATTTCCCCGAATTATCTCCTTCATGGTAGATGCGATGCACAAGGGTCCTCGGGCGAGTCTCCTTGATCGCCATCAGGCCCCCCTCTGAGACCCCCAGGTAGCGATTGCTCGTCATGAAAAAGTCGGCCCCCTTATGATCCCCTGTCACACGCAGCCAGAGAAACTTGGGAAGTTCGAGGGAGGGCTTGAAAGCAAGGATCTGCTTGCCCCTCTCGACATCGACTGATGCGAGCTCGAATCCCGAAAATCTCTGTTCCAAGAAAGCTTCGGCCAAAGAATCTTTCACGAGGTAGATTGGATAGCTCGTCAGCAACTCATCCCCACCCCAATCTTCAAAAACAAAATGAAGAGAGGAAACCTTTGGAGGCCGTGCTTCGCGGTCGACCACCGATCGTTGGCCTATGTGTCCCGGGACCTCCGCGATGATCTCGTAATAGTTGTTCACTTCAATGGCTTGTTCAAGCTGCACCTGCTTCCCCGACATCCGCCACTTTCTTTGTGACCACCTCGGATTCTCAGGAGAATTCTGCCATGGCCCGCGCTCGATTCAAATCTCACCGTTGCTTGAAGGTTAGAAAGCTCGGTGATGTTCTCCTGATAATATCCAAAGCACGCTTTGAGACCCCCAAGTAGTGCTTCTCAGTTATAAAGAAATCATCGCGATCAATCTCGCCCGAGATCTTCAGCCAGAGGAATTCCGGGATCTTGAGAGCGGGTTCAAACTCATCCAATTGCTCGTCTCTTTCAATAGCAACTTCATCGAGAACAAAGCCAGTCAGACCTGCCTCTTCAAATGATCCGCCCAAGCTCCTGGCAACCAAAAAACAGGGGAAGCATTCGACCAAGTGATCCCCCAACCATCCATCAAAGATAAAATGAAAATTTGAAACCTTGGGAGGATGGACACTAGTATCCATTATCGTATCGGGTCCCAGCTCACCAGGAACTTCCGGCCTTAACTCAAAGTAATTGCTCATACTGGGGGATCAACATCATCATTTGGGACGCATACCATCTGAAATGGACGCGTGACTTAGATCGCATCCATAGCTGCTACGCACGGCCATGATCTACAACTTCTTTGAGCGTCGTGCGAGAATCAATCGAGATCGGATTCATCGAAAGGTCCATGCATCAGCATAGTCGGCTTGGTTGCTAGAATCAGTTCCAAAGCTTTCTCTGAAACAACCAAAGGCCCTTCATCCAGAAAGAAATCAGACCCCAAAAAATCCCCGGCTATTCCTAACCACACAATATTCGGAAGAATCTTATCAGGCCTCAACTCTTTAAACTGCGCATCCTTCTCTACCTCGGCCTCCTCGACCTCAAAGCCCGTCAGGCGTTGGCGAAGAAACGTTTAGGCCAGTGAAGCAGTGGTCAGAAAAACAGGCCAACTCGCTACCAACTCATCACCCATCCATCCTTCGAATACAAAGTGGAGGCTCTTGAAGTCAGGCGGAGAGCCTGGACCAACCTGCTCCGATTTCTCCGATGGGTACCCCGGAACTTCGGGATCAATCTCAAAATATTTCATCGTGTTCGGTTCGATCTTTCACCGCGCAAGCCAGCAAGTCGCGTCCGTTTCGAATCTAATTCCATTCCCGGGAACTAGTTCCCTCGTCATAAAGGCGATATCTCAAAGTCTGCGGGTTGGTCTCAAGGATGGCTGCTAGCGCTCTAGGGGAAACTCCTAGATGCTGGTTCCGGGTAATGAAGAAGTCGGCATCCTTATGATCACCGGTCACTTTCAGCCATAAAAATTTCGGCAACTCGCAGAGAGGTTGTAGGACCGAGATCTGCCTGCTTTTCTCCACTTCGACCGAACCCATCTCCGCACCTGTAAATCCTCTCTCCGAGAACGTCGCCGCCAGCGATTCTGTTACTAGAAAGACAGGAAAGCTCGTCAAGATTTCGTCCCCACCCCAGCCATCGAAGACAAAATGGAGAGAAGAAACGATCGGAGGGCGAGCACCCCGATCCACCACCGATCGCATTCCTATATGCCCAGGCACCTCAATACGAAGCTCGTAGTAATCCGTCATAGAATCGGAGGAATATATAGGTGTCCGTAGCGTTGGTCGATGATTCTTGCAAATCTCAGCAACTCCTCCTTGGGAGGCCAACCTTTGAACTGACTGTAGAGGTCATTGAGGTCCATCCTAATCATTCTCAGATGAAGGTCTGTATTGAGATCGATTGGGATTCCGCGGAGGTTTTCAAGCGAATTCATTTCCTCCTCAGGAATGGGTCCTCCGTATTTCTCCGACATCTGCTGCTCCACGGCATGATGGACCCAAACCTTCCCCTCCAGATCGGGGTGCTTAGCAAAGAAAGTCTTCTCGTAGTCATCCGACTTGTTCCATCCGAACTTCGCCTCGGGCACCGTGAAGTTCTCGACTTGGTCAAACTGCGGCGGACCGAATCCCAGATCAATCGTTCGGGTAGCTAAGTCCTCTCGCGCGTTGTTTCGCCGCTTTTCCCGCTCCCTCGCATTCCTATCCGAGGGGCTACGAGCCACGCTCGACCCCACCTTCAGCACCGCCCGCGTGGTCTCCTTCACGGCACGGAATAGCGGCAGCAGATTCTCCGGGACCTTCGCATCCGCCAGGCGGCCGAAGGCGTGGTCCATCGCGAGCTTCGCGAAGGCATCCTGAATCGCGGCGCGCTTGGCATCGCCCTCGAGCGACATCACATCCCCCGGCAGGACCGGCTCCGCGGAGCCTGCTTCTGCCCCGCGCAGGCTGGCGATCAAGCGAGCCTCGTCCTGCTTGCCACGGTTCATTACCGCTCCGGCGATGTCCGCGGCGTGATCCCGCAGAGGGCCGGTCACGTCACCGCCGCCGTCTCGCACTGCCCGTGCAAGCTTCGCCACTCCCTTCTGATAGGCTGGCAGCGAGTCACCGGGCAGGAAGGTCTTCACCTTTCTGGCACCGCGACCGTGCCGGAGCCCGGTGCCGGCCAGTCCTTGCCGGACACGGGCATAGGCCTGGTCCACCGCAGCCTTGGCGGAACCGGTCCGATCCTTGGCCGACGCCGGACTGTTAGATCCGGGATCTCCTGTCCGCTGACCCTGCCCGATCTCACGTGCCGCCGCGCGGATCTCCTCGCTCTGGCGGACCGATTCCTCCGCTTCCCAGGCTCGCACCCGCTTTTCCGCGGTCGCGACATCCGCTACTTTTTCGGTGGCGCCATCGGGGTATCGCAGCTCGGCACTACCGTCGGCAAGATGCTCCACCACCGGCACCTTCGCATCCAGCGGGTGGAAGCGATCAACCCGATCATCTGCTTTCGCGCCTTGATCTTCAGGCGAAGGATCTCCGCTGTTAGATCGACCCGGATCTGGTCCCCCACCCGCCGGAGCGGCACCACCAGTCGAGCCATTCCCACCGCGCGGGGCATTCCCGTCGCCACCGCTCTTGCCCTCCGGGCCGCCATTTCCCTTGCCATTCGGCCCGCCGTCGGCCTCCCCGCGGAAGGCGCGGACCTCCGCGTCAGTTAACTTTCCTTCGCTCCGATATCGCTCGAGGATGGCGTTTCCTTCGGCGACGAGTCTTCCGATTGCGGCTGCGACCGGGTCGTCTCCGCGAGATCCTTCTCGTGACGCTCCCGCATCTTCCTTCCTGCCTCGGCCATCGCTTCCGAGATCATCTTGCGGACCTCTTCCCGACTCTTCTTCAGCCCCGCGGGCTGCCCTTGGGGCTCTTCGTTCATCACTTTCAACGTATGAGTTTTGTTCAAGAAAATCAATGTCCCTCTCGATATGCGAGCCGATCTCACCGGAGTTATCGAACACCTGAATGTCCACCCCCTCCGCAGCGAGCTGCAGCGCAAACTGCTGCGCCCCCACGTGCCCTTGGGCAACAAAGGCTAGCGGCACGATCCGCTCTTCACCGCTCTTCTTGCCCTTCAGATAGCGGTCGATCACACCTCCGAAGGCATTCTCAAAAGGACGGTGCACATACACGACGCTCGCCTCCCGGCCCGAGTCCTTGATCTGTGCCAGGATCCTGCGCGCCGATCCTTCGACCGACAGTGTCGTGTCGATCACCGCATCGCTCTCCACCGACAGATCGTGCTCCACGGAGGATTTGCCGCTTCCCGGGCCACCGGCCATGATCACCACCAGGCCGTGCTCCGGCTTCCGCTTCAGGAGTTCGCGCAGCACCCGGTTGTTCAGCTCGGCGGACTTGCGTAGGAATTTCGCATCCCGCGTCAGCGGATCCGCATCGCGGTAGCCGGGGATCAGGTAGCGCACCTTGTCGAGATCGACGGAATTGCCACGACCCTCCGCTTCTTGCAGAGCCCGCTGGAAGATGCCTTCATCAGTCGTTGGCAGTTCATCATCCCGCTTCGGCGCCAGCTCTCCATCGAGATCGTCCCCACCCTGCTGCTGCTCCTGCTCGACCTGTTCCTGCTCGAACTGCGCGACATTCTGCTGCCGCTCTTCCGGCGTCATCCGTGCCGTGCCGGCCATCACATCATCCGCTGCTCCCGCGGGATCGTTCTCCGCCCTTGCGGAAATGTCCTCCGCCTCCTGGCGGCCGAAGCCCATCTGCCGCAGCGTCTTGAAATCCCCCAGCTCGCGCTTCGCCTGCGCCGGATCCACCTGATTGCGCCGCAGCAAGCTGCCCCCGCCACCGGCGAAGAGGGTCATTAGGAATGACACCCGCGCATTGTCACCCAGCGCCTGCTGCTCGCGCTCTCTCACCGCCTCCCACTTGACTCCGGGCACGTCCTTCGAGAGCGCGCTGTAGAACTGCTGCACGAGATCCGGCACGGTGCTCTGGAAGCTCTCCTGCCCTGTGGCACCCGCACCCTTCAGGCCGAACTCGGTCACCTTCCCCACCACCTTTCCCAGTGTGCCGGTACCCGCGAAGAGCGAGCTGACCGCGGGCAGCTTGAGCCCGAAGGTCTTCGCCTGCACGCGATCCGTCAGCGCCGAGAGCGTGGCGGAGATGAAGGCCATCTGCTCCACCGTCCGTGCGTCCGCATTCGGCGCGATCCGGCGGAAGTGCTCGCGCTGCGCCGGCAGCTCGATGGCCATCAGCACCGGCACGCCGACGACTTTCGTCATGCTCACCGCCGTGGTCGGCCCGGAGCGACCGAGCAGGAAGGTGGTGTCCGATAGCGTGTCCAGCCAGCCCTCGCGCTTGTCATCGATGTAGCTGCGGATCGCGACGCCATCCGCGCGGGCATTCATGGTGAAGGCTGCGAAACCCTCGGCGCTCTCCGCAGTCTCCCGCCAGTGCTCGCGCTCCTGTGGCGTCATCGGCCGCAGTGCGGGTCTCCGGGGCCCCATGGGATCGTGCTCGGCCCATTTCATCCGCGCCAGCACTTCGATCGGTGACAAGCCGCCCCCGCCATCCGGCACGCTCTCCGGCATGAATCCCTGCTCCATCAGATGGCGGGCGGCCTTCGCCTGCTCCTGATCGCCAAGCGAGCCCAAGCGATCGATGATCTCCAGCACGCCTTCATCCCAGCCGCCCTGGAAGTTGAACTTGATGTCCACCTTCTCGCCCTCCGCGGAGACCATGGTCCGCACCAGGCCCAGAATCTTCTCGCGGGTCGCATGATCACTCCGGCCGAAGGATGCGAACGCCGCCGATACCGGCAGCCGCGTGATCTGCTCCAGCGGCACATCCGCCATCGAGCCCAGGTACTCCACCAGCGAGCGTGCCACCACCAGCTCCTCCTCACTGTGATCCGCATGGACCGCCGCGTAGCCCGCCTGCACCCCCGGGCGAAAGCGTGCCCAATCCTCCGCCGGCACCAGCTTGCGCAGATCCTCGATCGCCTTGGCAGCAGACTTGCCCTGCAGGGCGGCATGCACGCCCGCTTCGAAGACCTTGCCTATCAGCGCCAGGTCCTGCTGCTGGCGGGATATCTCCTTCCCCGCGAGCTGATAGAAGGTCTTGCCATCGATCACCTCCGTGCCCTTCCAATCGAAGTTCGCGCGGGCGAAGGCATTCCGCTGCGCCGGCCAGAGTTGCGGATCCACCTTCTCCCCGCCCATACGTTCGACGAAGGCCTGGCTCACGCTCTCCATCATCTCTTCCTCCGCCTGCGGGGTGTCCCCGTAGAGATCGATGAACTGGCGGCGACTCTCCACCGGCAGCCCCGATAGCATCCCTTCCCTGCCGGAGAAGAGCTTGCCGAAACGCTCCAGATCGCCCTGCACCCGCTGGTTCTCCGCCCGCGCCATCGGCCCTTCCAGATAGGGCAGCGGACCCTCGCCCCGGCTGGTACGATAGTCCTCGTAGCGCTTCACGAGGCTCTTCACCTCCAGACGATCGTTCGGGTCCAGATCCGGCAGCTGCCGCATGGCGTCGTAGACGAACGCATCCAGATCCTCCTCCGTCATGGGACCGCTGAACCGCTGTGCCAGCCGCGGGCCGAGCACATCCTCCTTCTTCACCGGCTGGGCCTGCGGCAGCTTCCGCTCCGCCTGGATCGCCTCGATGGCCGGAGCCAGCGTCTGCCGCGTCTCCGCCAGCGTGTCCGCCGTTTCGAAGGTCACGGAATCCACCGGCTCCTCCACCGCCACACCTTCCTCCCTTGCTTCAGTTTCCATCGATTTTCGAGCGAACTTCCTCCCACGTCTTCGGCGGCTGATCCGCCCCGATCCCTTCCTTCCCGGATGCGAAGTTGAATGGGGTCAACTTCACGCCGAAGCCCGCCACGGACTCGGACACCAGCGTCTTCCCCGCCGTCACCCGCGGCACCTGCAGCAGGGATTCCGCATGCTTCCGCGCTTCCTCCGCGCTCACCGTATCCCCGCGCTGCTCGAGCCACCGGCTCGCCTCCGTGTGCGCCCTGCTCCACTCCGCGCGCGCCGCAGTGAGCTGGTCCTTCGTCCCATCCGTGCGGCCGAAGATATGCGCGTCATAGGCGCGCTTGAGCACGCCGTTCATCTCCAGGATCGCCTCGTGCCTCGGGGGTGTCGCCACGGCGGGCATTCCATTCCCGCCGAGTCGCGCCGGGCTGAAGCTCTCCAGCACGTCCAGGATCTCGCCCTTGAAGCCCTGCGGCAGGCGGCGGTGGATCTCTCCCCATGCCTTGCCATAGCTCTCGCGGAATTCCGTCTCAGACCGCCTGCCTTGCTTCACCCCGCCGAAGCCATCCCGGATCTGCCCCAGCGTGTTCCAAGCCCACTGAAACTCCTCATCGTCCGGCATCTCCACGCGGCGGAAATGTTCGCGCAGCGCCAATTTGTCGTCGTCGTCCAAGTACTGCGGCGTCTCCATGATCTCCCTCTCGGTGATCTCGCCGCGATCGATACCCGCCTTGATCGATTCCCGCTCCACCCCCTTGTTCCATGCCAGCTTCAACCCCGCGAAGAGTTCCAAGCCCGCACGGATTCCCTTCTCCATCAGCGGCTCGAAGATGGGATTACCATCCGCATCCTTCGCCTTCAGCTTATCCAGAATGGCCTTCGGATTCTCCTTGGCGGCTTTCTCGACTCCCTTCTGCTGGATCTTCTTCACAGCCTCGCCCGCCTCCGCATTGGTATCCGCGATGTCCGCAGCGCCCTCGGCCTTCGAGAAGACCTGGCTCGCCGTCGCCTCTTGGATCACCTGGATCGCCGCCGGGTAGTTGCCGGCCTTGCGATAGGCCAGCGCCGCATCGGTCGCCGCCTGCCGCGAGCGCTTCACTCCCTGCGCCATCCCCTCTTGCCCGAGCCGCCATTGACCCTCCTGGTCCCAGGCCTTGAAGGTCTCCTGCAGCTCCGCCTTGGCCAGCGGGCTCATCTTCATGCCCAGCACCTTCTCCTGGGCCTTCGCGGTGCGCTGCGCGCGGTCCGCTTCCCACAGCGATTCATCCGGATTCGCGCGGCGGTATTCCGCACCCTCCGCTTCCGCGCGCTGCATCTCCAGCCGCGCGGTATTCCGCACGCCGCTATCGCGGATCTGTTGGTAGCGTTTGCTCAGGTCCAGCACGGAGTCCGCGATGCTTCCCACCGCCTCGCCCAGCTTCGCATTCGCCCTCCCCACCAGGCCCGCCGTCTCCGGCGATCCCGTGGCGGGCCGATGCTCGCCCTCCGCCGGCTTGTAGTCAGGAATGATTGGCATGTTAGATCGATGTTTTTCTGTTAGATCGGGGCTTCCGGACTCACAGCACGCCCACCGGACGGTCGCTGGCCTTGTGCACCGTCCCGCTCACCGGATCCGCTTGGGATGCCCCGCCACCGCCGCTGAAGGCGCCGGACATGTAGACGCCGCCCACCATCGAGGCCGCGGAGGACAGCAGCGATCCGGTCGCCTGTGCCCGGGTGGCTGCCGCTCCGGTCCGTGCCTCCCACAGCGAGATCTCACCGGCGCGATGTTGATTCGCCGCCTGCATCGCACCGGCACGCGCCATGTCCTGGATCTCCAGCTCCATCCGGCCCGCGCTCTCGGTGAAGGCATCTTCCAAGCTGCCCTCCATCACCAGCCCGGAGGTCCCGGCCATGCCCGCACGCATCCGCGCCAGCCGGCGGTCCTTGTTCACGCGTTCCCGGCGGATGTTCTCCGCATTCTGCAGCGAGGTATTCCTCGCCGCCTGATCGGCCGCCATCTTCTGATAGAGGCCCGCTTCTTCCTGAGCCTTCGCCGATTTACGGGATTGATCGTACGAATACGCCGCCGATGCCGCCGCGATGGCGAGATAGACGTAGATTAGATCATCCACGAAGAAGATCGCCAGTGTCTCGAATAGTGCCGTCGTCATGTCTGTTAGATTGCCTTTGCCAAATGAGTCACCCCCTCCGCCGTGGTGCGGAACCCGCAGGCCCGCGCCTCGCGCGCCATCGGGGTCCGTAGCGCGCTGGCGAAAATCATCCGCAGCCCCTTTTCCCGGGCCGCTCTCTCCAATCCCTCGTAAACCGCCTTGCACGCCGCCCGCGCCTGCCGCGGTGCCAGCCCCGGCCTGCCGATCAGCCAATCGATCTGCCCCGCCGCCACGCCTTCGAACACCGTCAGCCAGCCCGCCGCGCAAGGCCCGTCATCATCCACCGCCACCACCCCGCAGGGCGGCAGCAGCCATGCCGGCATCTCGCCCTCCCCGCGTGCCGACCACCACGAAAGGACCTCTTCCAAATACTCCGCGCTGAAGCTCTCCACTCTCATACCCACTGCGCCCCACGCGCACCTCATTCGTCATTCGGGAATTCTTCATTCGTCATTCCCCATACACATTCATCTTCAGCGCCAGCGACCGCACCGCGAAGGGGTAGGGCTCATCCGAAACCAGGCACACATTCCCCTGCGTGCCGTGGCTGCCCTCGAATTCCTTCTCGATCTCGCCGGTGAAGATCCCGCCCGCTCCCGCATCCAGCGGATCGAGCTTGCCCTCCGGCGTCTCCCCGATCTTCCCGCCGCGGCTCCAGCGCAGCGATGGCACCACGCGGTGGATCCGCAGCTCGCGCGAGCGGCTGCTGCCATTCCCCAGGCCGATCTCCGGCGTCATCGGCTGCAGCACCGCCTGATAGCTCAGGCCCGCCACCAGCACCGGCCCCGTGCTCGGGATGCCCTTCCCGTCGAGAGGCTGCCAGTTCATGGCGAATCTCGGGGAGCTCGTAGGCGATCCGCTGGACCACGCGCCGCTCTCCTCCCCGTACTGTCCCTTCTGGGTGTAGAGGATCCACACCGCGCCATTCCAGTAGAGCTCCGTGTAGTCTCCCTCGCCGATGAAGTCGGGGCCGTAGTTCGCGTACTTCGGCTTGCCATTCGAATCGCCCTTCCTCTCCAGCACGCCGGTGGCATCCGGGGACAGCTTGCCGCTCACGGTGATCGTCGCCGGCGGGATATCCACCGGCACCTCGCCTAACAGCAGCACCGTGGGATCACCCGTATCGGAAAGCGAGAGACGCTGCCAGACGGCCAGTTGCGGGGAAACCACATCACCCGTCGAACGGAAGAAAGCGTCGCCCGCCGCATAGAGCACCCAGCGGTGGGAGTCATCCAGCGTGTGCACCACCCGCTCGATCCGGAAGGACTCGCCGAGTGTCTCGTGCCGGAACCACGGCCTGCCCTCGCGCAGACCCGCCACCACATAGCGCCCGTTCGGGTTTCCACTGCCCGCGCTGCCATACAGCGGGATTGTCAGGCCGCTCACCTGCACCCCGGAGGTGAAGGGCCACTGGTCATCGGTGAGCAGGACTTCCGGGTAGGAGAGGCCGTCGTACCAGCCGGCCACCTTGAAGCCCTCCAGGTGATTCACCGGGGAGAAATCAAAGGGAGGCGGCACCGCCGCTGCCGAGTCCAGCCACCAGCCCTCGTCCGTCGGCCGCGCCATCTGCCCCGGCCGGAAGCGCTCGATGAAAAGCTCCACTCCCCGCTTCACCACGAACCAGATCTCGTCCTCCTCGCTCGTCGCGCGGATCGCGCCCACGCCCAGCACCTCGCCCTGCGTGCTATGCCGGTGCCATGCCGCCACATTCTGCGCCCGCTCGTAGGTCAGCCCGTACAGCTTCCCGCCCGAGACGAACCACACGATCTGCCAGGGCATGCGCTGCACCGCGATGTCCGCCACCGGCTGGTCGAAGAGATGGTCCGCCAGCAGGTTCAGGTTCGCGGCCTCGTAGCGGTCGGCATCGTAGCGGTACGAGAACTCTCGTACTCGCGTGCCCCCGCGCTGCACGAAGAGCGAAACGCTATCCGAGAAGCAGGCCGGCACCCCGCCATCATGCGCACCGTAGCTGGAGTGCCGCTTCGCCTGGCCGAATTCCGGCGTGATCGACTTCTCCTCCTCCTCGCCATGCATGATCCACTCGCCGCAGCCCGTGCCCACCAGCAGGAAGCGCTCGGAGACCAGCCACAGGATCGGGTCCCGCTCGCCGATCGCGATCGTGTGCGCGAAGGCCTCGTCCGCATTTGTCCCCGGATAGAAGTTCTCGTAGTCATCCACCGCGCTGCCCCACAGCGTGTGCGGCCGCAGCTTGCTCGCCGCCATCACCACCCGCCCCTGGTGCAGCTCCACCGTGCGGGGATAGCCCTGCACGCCGCTCCATGCCCCCTCCCGCCAGTAGGGCGTGGTCGTGATCTCCACCGGCGTCACCACCTCCGCCTTCACGCTCTTGGGATTGGTGAACTCCGTGATCTTCACCAGACCCCGGATCATGGATTCGCTCGCCGTCAGCGTGGCGATCGGCTTCGGCGTGCCGGTCCCGTCGCCCGATGCGCTGCTGGATTTCTCCCACTTGATCCGCATCTGCACCCGGGCCTCCTCCTCGCCCTCCGCACTCACGTTCCGGTCCGTGTCGGATTCCCACGAGCGCACATCCTCCCAAGTCTTGCCGCGGTCGGTCGAGCGCTCGATCGAGAATGTCCCGTTCCAGTTCCCCGTGGTGATGAAGGTGTAGCCGCCCTGAATGATGATCGGCTTGGAGTACTGCGGGCTGGCCGTCGGCTTCAGCTCCACCTCGTAGCTGTTCATCCGCCGCTTCTTCGAGATCTCGTAGATCCCGCCCTCGTGTTCTTTCAGCCAAGTGTCCGCCGTTGCGGTTAGGATCACGTCCTCTCCCGGCACGGTGGCATCGTCCAGGAAGGTCTCCACCCACATTGGCATGGTCACTTCCGGAATCACCTGTCCCGGCCGCGGTGCGCGCGGGTTATAGCTCACGAATTCCCGGTAGGTCGCCGTCAGCGGCGTCTTCCCCGCCTTCGAGGTGTGCTTCCGCATGCAGATGTAGGTCCGCACATCTCCCAAAGCCACTTGGTAGCGCACCTTCTTGCCCGCGGCATACTCCTCGCCCACCGCCCAGTTCGGGATCGTCGTGTTCACCACCGTGGGCGTCACCGTGAGGGTGTGCGTCTTCTCGATGTTCTCCGGCAGCAGCGGCGGCTTCTTCGCATAGTCCACCGCCCGCAACACCCAGGAATCCTCCGCATAGCGCGTGAGCTTGTATGGCGGGTGCTCCGGATGTACGAAGTACGCCACGCTGTTGATCTGCTTCCAGCGCAGCCGCTCCAGTTGGGTATCCGCCCAGGGAATCGCCAGCTTGAGCGGATAGAGCGCCGCACCGCGCGTGAGCACCGGCAGCCCCGTACCGCCGCTCTCCATCGTCCATCCGTTCGTCGTGCCGCTCACCTTGTCCGGCAGCGGCACCGTGGAGGGCACCGTCGCCCGCCATAGCGCGGTCCGCGCGGAGCCCGTGATCTCCTCGATGATCCAGCCCAGCTCCAGATCATAGGAGATCACCGCATCATTGCTCTGCGGCGCGAAGAGCCCGCTCAGGCAGTAGACCGGATAGCCGTTCGCCATCCGCATCGGCTTGTAGGTCCCCGCCATGCTCCCGCGCGTCCCGCTGATCCCGCTCACCGTCATCCAGGCGGATCCCGGATCCTTCACCGGCTTCCCTTGGGAGAAGATCTGCATCCCCTCGTCCACCAGCACCAGCATCGCCGCCTCCGAGGTGGATACCTGGAACTCCACCAGCCGCGCCGCCTCCGCCCCGCCCGGCAGCTTGCCCATGAACTCCGTGCCCGGCCGCTTCTGCACCGACCCCTGCGGCAGCACGATGAAATTCTCCAGCAGCCTGCAGCCGCCCGAGTACTTCTCGATATCCGTCCGCCCGTCCAGCCACGGCGAAAGCTCCCCCGCCCCGAACGACACCTGATGTTTTACGATACCCATCGTACTAAATTTGAGATCTCAACCCGACTGACTTCCCACTGATCACTGATCACTCGGCACTACTGCCTTCTCCCCGTCAGCGAACTCCCCAGCAGCTCCTCCAGCGGATGGTTCTCCGCGCTCCGCGAGTCATGCCCGTCCGCCGTCCGCGCCGCCGGCAGGTCCACCTGCTCGTAGCGCTGCAGCAGCGCTTGCTCGAGCTGCTCGCTCCCCGTGATCGCCCGCGCCAGCCGCGATGCCAGCAGCGTCACGAAGGCCGCCGTAAACAATGGATCGTAATCGTTCGGCTCATCCACCCTGCTCACGTAGTGCAGCCGCAGCGACTCCGCGTCCGCCAGCAGGCAGCGCTTCAGATTGGCCCGTTGCAGGCGGAAACGATCGATCCTGCCGTGATCTCCCTCCAGCGCCTCCAGCTTCAGGAAGTCCGCCGGCAGCGCGAAGGCCGCCCCATGCTCCCCGCGCTCCTCATCCAGCAGCGTCCGGAATACCGGCGCGCCGGAGGAACCGGCCAGTACCGTCCACTTCTCCACCAGCTCCGGAGCCGCCACCTTCTCGTAGCTCTCGAAGCGCCTCACCCCCGCGTGATAGATCGCCCAGCGCTTGTCCGTGAACATTTCGTTCAGCTCATACTGCAGCTCGTAGCCCGGCAGCGGGGTCCCGCCCAGACTCCACTTCGGCTTGCTCTGGGAAGTACCCAGCGGCCTGTAGATCTGCGGATCGGTTCCCCATGGCGCGGACCCGCCCCAGGACGCCCCGGTCACCACGCGATCATAGCTGCTCGCCGCCACCTCCGGCACCAGCCGCACCGCCTTCAGCGCGAAGCCCCAGAAATGCGCCCGCAGCACCTCATCCCGCACCTGCGGGAAATGCAGCGCCGCATGCCGCGCGTTCTTGTCGTTCGGATCGTCCAGGCTCGCGATCGCGCGCTCCCCGATCTTCCCCAGCGCCAGATTCGTCAGGTCCGTCTTCGTCATCGTTCTGCTAGATCTCGTACCCGCCGCGGCCACCCGCGGCTTCCTCCGGAATCAGGCCGCACCCGCCCCTCGCGGACCGGGTGCGGCCGTCCCCTTTCCTCCCTACTCAGCAGTTCAGCGAGTAAACCACGTGCGCCCGCACCGCCGTATTCGCCGGCATGGTCGGCACCGTCGTCGGAATGAATTCCAGGTAACTTTCCTTCGCCAGCACCGGATACTCGTGCCTCAGGAAGGGCAGCGGCATCGCCCCGCCGATCCCGTCCTGTGCCATCGTTGCGTTGTTATAGACCGTCTTGTCCGAGCCATCCACCGGCACCACCTCCATGGTGCCCATGATGGTCGTGCCGTGCCCGGAGGTGATCCAGGTCAGGTGCGGCACGATCCTCGCACCGGCCGGCAGCGCGGCAAAGCGCACCCGGTCCATGGTCAGGGCCGATGCCCCCACTTGGATCGTCTCGTTGTAGCTGTAAAGCGGCCGATGAATTTCCAGACCCGAAGGCCCCGCATTCGGTCCGCGTGTCGCGGCCAGTGCCTGCTTCGCTGCTGCGCTTGATGTGAAAATAGCCATGTGTTTCTCCTATTGTTCTAGTAGTTCTCCCTATCCCGCCCCGCATCAGGCGGCCTGCTCGCACTCCACCAGCACCACCTGCTTCTCGTCCTTGCGCGCCGCACCCACCTTGATCCGCGAATACACCTGGATCGCCTGCGACTGCGTCGGCAGCGTGTCGATCGAGGTCTTCACGTCGTACCAGAAGTCCAGATAGACCCCGGTGGACACCCACATCGGACAGGAGCGGATGATCTTGCCCGCATTCGGGGAAGTGCGCTTCCCGATCTGCTCGGAGCGGATGAAGTGGATGCCCATGAAGTAATCCACCTCGCCATCCACCAGCGCCTGCACCTTGTTGTAGTCCGCGCTGCCGGTCTCCTCCACGTCCGCCAGCAGGTTGTTCAGCTCGTCCTGGGACACCGCCATGCAGAGGTGCGCCCCTTCCTCGTGCTGGTCCTGGCCGTACACCTCGTTCTTGCCGAAGATGCCTTTCGCCCGGATCAGCTTCGCCAGGTTCAGGCCGGTATTACCCACGACCAGATCCGTGCGGTAGTCCGCCAGCACCGTCTGGCTCGCCGGCAGCGTCAGCGAGCTCATGTTATCCTCCAGCCCCTCCAGGTTCGCCCCGGTGATGCCGTCCAGGAAGATCTTGTCGATCTTGCGGCCCGCCGCCATGCGGTGCTGCAGCGCGATGTCGCCCGTCGGGGCCACCGCCAGCGCCAGCGTCGCGGCATCGTCTTCATCGATCAGCGTCGCCTTCTGCGCCTTGCGCGGGAAGATGTAGCGGTGCTCCAGACCCAGCTCCTCGCCGATCGTCGGCTGGATGCGGCCCGTCACATCGGTCATCTCCGTCGCCTGGATCCGGCGGTGGGCCGAGGCCTTGCCGGTGCAGCCGGTCTTCACCGTCGCATACTTCTGGAAGCGGCTCGCCTTCTGCTGGGCCAGATGCTCCATCCCGTCCTGGAATACTGCCCGCGCGCTTTGCGGGATCGTCAATGTGGACATATCGTCTCTAAGTTTGTGTGTGTGGTTCTGTCTTCGGATTCACGGGCGGCGCCGCTCCGGCCCGTCCCTCGTGTCTCCTCCGATGCTCCACCCCGGACCGCAGGTCCCCGCTCCTCTCGGACCGGGAATTGTCTGCGCGCATGGCGGGTCGGGTGATACGACCTCAAACTACTCCAAACCTCGTACTTCGCGGAAGCGGCAGATTCCTTGCCGGCCTCACTTCGGAAAAAAGCCATTCCGCTACCGCTCGCATCCCCGCGGGAATCTCCTGCCTTCCCACGGATCACTGCTCACGGATCGCTCGGCACTTTTACCACTCCCCGGCCCAGGGCGGCCTGTCGCCGCCCCGGCGACCCCCTCACCCTCAGACACATGACAAGCACCTGACTACACCTCGATATCTTCAGCTTATCCGGCCATAAGAGACTGGTCCTTGCAACATCCCTGCACCGCCGCTAAAGATGTCCGGAGACGATCCTTGGATTGTCTTGGCTGCCCGGCTGAATCCGGGGGGAATCTACCTGGCGGCCTCAGCGGCCATCGGTCTCAGGATCGGTGGCCGCTCTTTTTTAGCCCACCCCCTCCAACCACACTGCCATTCCACTGATCACTGCTCACTGATCACTCGGCACTTCTTCCTCCCCGTCCCGGAGGACCGCCGGAGTCTTCTTCCCCGCCCCGGAGGGGCATCGGAACTTAGCCGGTCGGCAAGCGCAGCGCAGCCACCGGTTAGACCCGCCACACCATTGGCGCCCCGGAGGGCCGCCGGAAGTCCCCGACCCACCCTTGCCGGCCCCTAAATGGAAAAAACCAAAATCACCCCCGCTTCCGCACCCTCCGCCACCGCCACGCTAGGCAACCCGTCCACACCACCACCACCGCTAAAAGCAGACTCGCATGGGGTACCTTTGCCCAACCCTGCTTCTTTCTCGAGCCAAACGAGATCCCTCTCACTCTCATGGGCCTTCTCTCAACCGCTGCCGTCCGATATCCGTCCCATCCGCTCCAAACCTTCCATCCTCCCAGATTCCAATTGGTGTGGTTCAAGTGAAGGAAGACTACCGAGTTAGTGTTCTCCACATAGATGCGGTGGTTCCCAGCGTTAGAATTAAACCGCTCCGAATCCCGCCACGCCCACGTGATAAACCCCATCACCACCAGCCCCGCCCAGAAGATCAGCGAGCGATGCAGCTTCACCCCTCACCTCCTTCCATCACCGGGCTCGCTTTCCTCATCCTCCGCCACCTCCACGCCATGCCTCCGGCCCACACTGCCGCCACCACCAGCGCGATCAGCCAATAGGGCAGATAGACCAGCCACTCCCCCGGCCTGCCGAAGAGCAGCAGCGAGAACGCCAGCGAGGTGCGGAAGTCCATCCGGCCCACATTGCCTTCTTCATCGAAGACTCCCGCCAGCTCGCGCTCCGTCGTCGCATCCGTCCCATCGGCCTGCACGAACCACGGCGCCGACCATGGCGAGGAAGGCGCCAGCTGCCCCGGTGCATCAAGCCGCGAGCTCGCCGCCTCGATCCCCGTGCTACGGTCATGAAACCAGCGGAACACGCAGCCATGCCCGCCGCTCCCCACCGTCGCACGCCCGCTCCGCAGTTCCCGGAAGTTCACCCGCGAATCCCACCACCCGATCAGCACCGCCGCCATCACCAGCAGCCCCGCCCAGAAGGTCAGCGAACGCCAAAGTCTGTTCGATCGCGCCTCCATCTCACCTCAATTTCCCCGTCTCCGGATACAGCTCCCAGCGCGGCTCCGCCCAGGCCTGCTCGATAATCTCGACCGTCCTCTTCTGCACCTCGCGAGGCTCTTCGCGCAAGGCTGCCGAGAAGGAGTCGTCCCCCCACGATTGCATCAGCCACAGCAGCGCGTGGCCATGGGTCTGCCCGGCATTGCCCACCAGACTCTTCGCGTCTGCATTCCCCTTGAGCAAGGCATGCAAGGCTTCGGGCGTCCTCGACCGCATCGCCTCTCCCAGAATCTTGCGATAGTTCTCCTCCAGCCTGAGGGACATGGCCTGCACTCCCCCAAGATAGCCGTTCGCCTCTAGCAACTCGTTCAGCCTCTGACGCGCTCCGGACGCGAACAGATCAATCTGAAGATCCGGCCGCAGCTTCCCAAGATTCGCCATCACCACCTCCTTCCCCGGCCGCTCCGAGGGAATGTCCACGGAGCCGAATAGCTCGATGATCGGCGCACGCCACTCCTTTGGCAGAGATGCCACGCCCTCTCCTTCCATCCGGATCGAGTCGCATCCCAGGCAGATATCGATCTTCCTCACTCCTGTGCCGGTCTTCAGCAGGATCCGGTGGTGCGGAATGTGACATTTGTCCATCGGTGCCTTCATCCTCCCCGTCTTCACCGGCAGCCGCGCCAGCCACTCCTGAAAGCTTACGAGGCCCATCGGCTCACTCTTCAGCGCGGCACCCTCATAGGTCCACTGCAGCTCCACATCCTTCGCCGCATTTGCATGCGCAACCATCCTCCGCTTGTAGATCTCCTCTCCCTTGAGAGCGGACGGCGCCAGCCCGATCCCATAGATCACCAGCAAGGCCAGAATCGCGGTGATAGAAACTGTCTTGAAGAGCTTCATGGGGCGGCATCGAACACCGCCCCACTCTGCCCACAACTCCCCGTCCAGCAAAAGACCCATCTCCGTCCTCCGCTGGAGAAACCTTCAAATCGCTTCCGTGTGTTCCGTGTATTCCGTGGTTCGCCTGCCTTTCGGATTCCTCACTCCGCCATGATCTCCACCACCGCGCTCTCCGGGCCCGTGCTCCAGCTCAGCGGCAGCCCCTGCTCCATCAGCTCCTGCCCTGAGAAACTCCCCGCCTGCACATGCCGCACCGCGCCCACGTGAGCCTCGCTCACGCGATACCGCTTCGCCGCATCCAGCCCCGGCACCTTCACCCGGCCTTCCTTCGCCGCCCCGTGATCCTTCGTCCGGAAGGCAAAGAAGACCGCACGCGCCTTGTCCTCCGCCACCACCGCGCTCGAGCACACATCCGCCGCATACGGCGATACCCCGCGGAAGACCTCGCCCGCATGCAGCAGCGGCCTCAGCCGCTTGTAGACCTCGATCCCCGCACGCATCTCCTCCAGCTGATCCGCCTTCAGGTGCGATGGATCCAGCTCCACGCCCAGCCGCGCCGTCATCGCCACATCGATCCGGAATTTCATCGGGAACTTCCCCGAGTCAAAGCTTTCCGCGATGTGCGCGCCCCATGACATCGGCGGGAAGAAATGCGAATAGCCCCAGTGCATCTGCAGCCGCTTCAGCGGATTCTGGTTATCGCTCGCCCAGAATTCCGCATGCCGCGGCAGCGATCCATACTCCGCCCGGCCGCCGCCGCTCGCGCAGTCCTGGAAGATGATCTTCGGATACTTCGCCACCAGCCGGTCCAGGATCCGGTAGTAGGCCCGCGTCATCTCCGTGGTCATGTTCATCTGCCCCGCCGGCTTCGCCCCCTGCGATCCCGCATCCTGCAAGTGACCGTTGTTATCCCACTTGATGTACTCGATCCCCGGGTAGCGATCCAGGATGTCCGCCACCACCTTGTAGGCGAACTCCTCCACCTCCGGCTTCGAGAGATCCAGCGGCAGCTGATTCCGCCCCAGCCGCTGCTCCCGGCCCGGCAGCTTCACCGCCCAGTCCGGATGCTTCGCGAAGAGCTCGCTGCGCGGATTCACCATCTCCGGCTCCACCCACAGGCCGAATTTCAGCCCGCGCTCATGCGCCTGCTCCGCCAGCCACTGGATATCGTGCGGCAGCTTCTCCCGGTTCACCTGCCAATCACCCAGCCCCGCCGTGTCGCTGTTGCGCGCATTCTCGCCATTGCCGAACCAGCCGTCATCCAACACGAACATCTCCACGCCGGACTTCACCGCCGCATCCATCATCGCCAGCAGCCGCTTCTCGTCGAAATTGAAGTAGGCACCGTCCCATGAGTTCAGGATCACCGGCCGCGTCACCTCCACCTGCCGCATCCCGGAGTGCTTCGCCCAGCGATGCAGGTTCCGCGAGGCCGCACCCTTGCCCTTCCCGGATACTGTTAGAATCAGCCGGGGCGTCACCAGCTCCGCGCCCGCTGCCAGATGCTGCGGCTGGAAGGGATGGATCCCCCCGCTCACCCGCACCGCATCCTTGTACTCGCTCTGGAAGTCCAGGTGCCAGTTCCCGCTCCATGCCAGCGACCCCGCCACCACCTTGCCGCTCTCCTCCTGCGCCGCTCCCTCGCTCACCACGAAGCTGCTGCTATACCCATGCGTCGGGTGCGTGAAGCTCTGGTTCCCGATCCGCCGCAGCCCCGTGCTCACCGGCGCCTCGCTCCAGTTCATCTCATCCCCCCAGCCGCCACGGAAGGTTGTTAGATGCAGATCCTTCCCGCCGAGCGAGAACGCAAAGGAATCGAAGCGCAATAGCGTCACCGCTTCCTTGCTGCCGTTCACGATCGTGCACCAGGTCTCGATCACATCCTCCTTCTCGTGCGCCAGGAAATGCAGCACCACGCGCATCCCGCTCACCTCATCCTTCAGGCGGATGTCCGTGCGCGTCTTGCCGCCCTCCTTCGTCACCTCCTGCGAGTCATAGCGCAGCGCCAAGTTCCTCAAGCCATCCGCACCCAACACATCCAGCGTCGGCTCCAGTAGCGCCACATCCGCATTGCGATCGATGTAGTCCGGGTAGGCATACACCCCCGGCGCGCGCGTCTTGTCCGGATCGCTCTTCAGCCCGAAGCGCCGCTGCTCCAGCTTCCCCTGCGAGGCGGAGAAGGTCCACGCCAGCGCCGCCGTCTCCACCGTGATCTCCTTGTAGTAGTTCGCCAGCGCCTTGCCGGAGTGCTCCAGCTTCAGGTCCAGCCAATCGCCGTGATCCTCCGTGCTGCCATCCCCGCCATCGTTCACCACCAGGCGCAGCGCCTTCACGCCATCCAGCTTCACCGCGAAGGGCTGGGCGGCATCGCCCTTCTTCATCACCGGGCTCTTCCACAGCACCTTGCCATCGCCCTCGATGATGAAGACCACCGAAGCCTTCTCCCCCACCTCGTCATCCACCCCGCTGGCCCCCCTCAGCGCGGTCGCCTCGCCTCCCAGCGCGATCGGCCACTCGGCATTCGCATGCGTGCCGATCCCCGATTCATAAGTCTTCCCGCCCACCCGCAACGGATTCCCATCCACCGAGCGATTCGCCCGCGCCTCCGCCCAGCCCTGCGTGATGCTATTCTCCGGCGATGGCAGCGTCGCCAGATCCGTCGTCTCGGCAGCGGCAGTGAAAGCCGGCAGCAACACCGCCGCGGCAAGAATCAAGGTGCGGGAACTCATGGGTTTGATCCACCACGCACCAATCCCGCGGCCAGATCAATGACTCTCTCCGCCAGTCGCCCAAACATGCGAGGCCCCTAAGAAAAAGAAACAGGAGGCAACCGAGAAAACGGAGGCCATGAGTCAAACTACATTCCCTCCCTTCCCTCCTGTTCCGAGAAACTCCGCAGCGCCACCCATCAATCTCCCTTCACCCGCACCGGCTCCTCACACGCCACGCTCTTCCCTGGCAGACTGTAGAAGCGGCTATCTCCGTCCACCGGCTCCTCCCACGTCAGATGAATCAGCGCCCCTTTCTCGAGGGACGCACGGATCGCAAAGCCCATCACCATGCAAGGCTGCTCCCGCCCCGTCGGCCAGCTCGTCTCCTTCCGATTCATCACTCCGTAAGAAGCCGGCGTCCGCGCAAGACACTCGCCCTTCTCATCCCGCAGCACGAGATTCGCGACCACCGATTCCGAGGGCGGAAAAGGCCCCGTCAGCTCGCGGCTATAGATCCGGACCTGATAGTGGATCAAGCCATCCTTACCTTCCACCCGGTCAATCGCGATCGCCTTCGCAAACCCCTCCTCGATCCCCGGCTGTGCACCGGCGGGCACGAACTCACCCTGCCCGAGACCGAAGGCCCGGGACACCAGGACCAGCATCAGCATCAACAACCTCATCCCCTAATTATGATGAGGACATCACCCATCTCTCAAGCCGATTTCCCAAGCACGGAAAAAGCCGGGGACACCCGCGCATCCCCGGCCCACCCGCCATTCAGAATTCAGAGTTCGAACTTCAAAGTTCAGAGTTCACCCTCAACTCCCATAAAGCCTCAAAACCTTCGCCGTCACCTCCGGATCTCCCGCCATGTAGCGGGCATGCTCCGGATGCCCCGGATCCCGCGTGATTGCACGCGCTTCCTCCGCACCGCTCGCGAAGTTCGTGCCGCCCGCCACCGTGCCCTTCAGCGATGACACCGCATCCTCCGACAGCATACCCGTCACCTTGCCCAGGAAGCCCAGCACCCTCGCATTGCCGAAGAGTTCCGCATCGTTCGGGTCGAAGCCCAGCGAGCTGACCAGCTTCGTGATCTCGCCCACCTTTTTCCCGTAGCCCGCGCCCCACTCCTCGCGCAGGCTCTCCTCGCGGCTCGTCATCAGTTGATCGTAGGCCGCCTTCGCCAGCTTGTGGTTCTGTAGCTCGCCCTGCATGAAGTCGTCCACGATCGCCTGTGCCGCCGCCGGGGTCACATTGTGCTTGTGGAAGGTCTCCGCCATGCGCGAGCCGCGCACATCGTCCCAGCTCAGGCCTTCCGGCAGCGCTTCCGGCCGCAGGCGATAGCCCGCCGGCAGATCCGGAATCCCGATCGCACGCCGATACTCCGCGATCTGCTCCTCGCTCGCATCCGCCCCCGGCACCAGCGCCCCCTGCGGCGCGCGCTTGCCCAGCGTGGACTCCAGCGATTTGTAGCTCTTCACCAGATCCGGCAGCGAGCGGAAGCGGTCCATCCCGCCGTAATCCGCATACTCCGGCCGCGCATGCCAACCCTCCGCGAAACTGCCGTCCGCATTCAGATAAGACCCCGGCGCATCCCGCGCCACCGTTGCTTCGATTTGATCGCTCATGTGTTAGAAATTATCTCCGCATTCCACTGATCACTGATCACTGATCACTGATCACTGCTCACTGTTCACTTGGCACTCACTTCCCCTTCCCCGGACAAATCCCCAGCCGGCTTTTGAACCACGCCCGCACCAGCGCCCGCTTGTCCTCGTGCTCCTCCTGCATCACCAGCTTCCTACGGTTCGCATCGTACTTCCCCACGTAGTCATCCCCCAGGAACACGTGCCTGCGCCGGAACAGCACGATCCGCGGCTTGTTATTCGTCGTCTCCATCTGCACCTCGCTCATCCGCCTTTCCTTTCACCGTTGAATTCAGGATGTCCGAGATCACCGCCCGCATCCCGTCGCGATGCGCCGCGTGCAGCGCATCCATGCCCTCCTCCGCGCTGAACACGGAGCCCATGAAATTGTAGCGCAGGATCGCCCCCTTCAGCCAATCCCGCCCGGCCTGCGATTGGAAGACCCGCCGCGTCAGCTTCCGGAACCGCCGCTCCGCCTCCAGCGAATCCGAGCGCGCCGCATCCGCCTCCCGGAACAGCGCCAGCGGATCGAGATCGTGATCAAGTGTGTCGTTCATGAGTGAGAAAATGTTCCTAGGCAGGGACCGCTCTCCGAGCGGTCCGGCGGGGGACGGCCTGTATCACCGGAGAGCCATCTCCCGGCCACTCGCGCCGCCAACAGCCGGACCTTTCGGAGAAAGGTCCCTGCCTCCGCGAAGCACACTTCATTCGTCATTCGCGGAATTCGACATTCGTCATTGCACCGCGGCACCCGCCTGCGCCTGCGCCGCCATCATCTGCGCCATCGCCTGCTCCTGCTGTGCCTTTGCCCGGTCCTCCCGCAGCGCATCCCGCTCCTTCACCGGCCGCAGCACCGCCTCCGGCACCCCGTCGTTCCGCGCCGCCACGCGCACGTATTCGTCCAGGTTCAGGTTATCCAGCGCATCCGGCGCCGCATTCGCCACGCCCAGCACCCGCTCCACCAGCCGATCCGCCGCGGCGCTCTCCGCCTGACGAATCGCCAGCGCGATCCTCGATTGATAGATCACCTTCGGCGCCGGCACCTCCGCGCCTTCGCTTGTCCGACGAATCACCTCGCGCGGGATCTCATCCATGCGCCCGAAGATCCCGGCCCGGAACAGGATCGCGAAGACCCGCTCCATCATCACCTGGAAGTCCGCGGTGAAACGCGTGAAGGCCGGGCTGAACTGCATCAGCTTCTCCGCCGCCCGCTCGCTCACCTCCCGCGCCGTCATCTGCTTGTCGATCTGCGCGAACATGCGGAACAGATCCACGTGGAAGGCCGCATTGATCGTCTCCCGCGCATCCGCCAGCTGCTCGTGCATGCCCTCCGGCCTGCCCCGGTTCAGCCACTCCTGCGGCAGCGCCCCCTGCCCGCTCGATTTGAAAACCGTCCTGCCCCCGGGCCGCGAATCCACGTTCCCCACCAGATTATCCGGGATCAGCACGCTCGGCACCGCCAGCCGCTGGCCCACCACCTGCAGGATCTGCCGCGTCTTGTTCGCCTCCAGCACCGCCGCCTTCACCTCCTCGAAAGGACTATACCCATAGTACATCCCGCTGCCGGAGCGCTTCAGGTAGCGGCTCACGCAGTAGGGAAGCTCCGGCACCCCGCTACGCTGCAGCACCGTCTTGCCATCCGAGCTCACCCACACGCTGGCGTATTGCATGTTATACACGTCATGCTTCCCGCGCTGGCGCTCCACGCGGGGAAAGATGGCATGCACCACCTCGTGCTCGGCATTCGACCCCTTCTCCTTGAAGCGCTCCCAGCTCTTCGCCAGCCGCTCGTTCGCCTTCACCGCTTCCTCGCCGAAGAGCTGCACCAGCTGGCGGATCCCGTGGCGCTTCTTCAGGAAAATCGTGTCCACATTCCCCTCCGCATCCTCATCGATGCAGTAGCTGCCCACCGGGTGCGCCTGGAAGCTCACTACCCGCTCCGCGCTCGGCATCGCCGCGATGCAGCACACCCCGAAGGCCGAGCGATCCAAGAAGGCCTCGTTCAGCGTCGTGTAGAAGTTCGTGGTCGAGAGAATCTTGGCCGCCTTCTCGCTCGCCTCGTTGTACCACGCATCCGCGCGATCGCCCTTGATATCCTCCGGCGCTTCCCACGCGAACCAGCGCGTGCCCGGCGGCGTGATGTAGCTGGCATGCCCGTTCGCCAGCGTCGTCACCGCCTGGATCGCCGTCGTATCATAGAGCCGGTTCCCCGCATTGCTCCCCGGCGGCGTCTCCGTGCGGGCGATATTCCCCTTCCGCGGCAGTGCGTAATCGCTCGCCATCTGCCAGGCAGAGTCCCACGGCAAACGTGCCGACTCCATCTCCGCCCACCGTGCCAAAATCGTCTTCGCGTCTTCCATAAGATCTCAATCGCTCCTCAAACGGTCTCCAAGCGCCTTTCCTGAAAACTGAACACTGAACACCAGCAAACTCCTGCCTCCCCACTGATCACTGCTCACTGATCACTTGGCACTCCTACCCCAGCGTGGTTTTCTTCCCGCCATTCTCCGTCGCCAGCATCGAGCGGTCCGGATACATCGTGAATTGGTAGCCGCGGCGTGCCTGCTGCTTGCGGCGCTCCTCCTCCTTGGCCCATGCGATATCCGCGCCCGTCTCGCGGACAGGCGGCGGCGGTGCGGTCGGCGGCAATTGTTTCGGCGGTGACTGGCCCATATGTCTTCCGAAATACCATGCACCTCGTACTTCCATCAACCGGCAGAATCCTTGCCGGCCTCACTTCGGAAAAAAGCCATCTGCATCGTCAATGGGTTCACGATCAGACCCATCGTAGCGGAACGACTTCGTCGTTCCGGCTGGGGGCATCACCGCACAAGCACCCCATGACGATTCCCAGGAGAACGCGAGCCGCCGGAAGCACGAAGTGCCTCCGCTACCCTTGAGCCCTCCCTACCTCGCATCCTATCCCATCCCGATCAGCTGCAGCATCATCGGGAAAACCAATGATCCTCGCTTCGATTATCAATCATCACTTCCCCCGCCCCCCTGCTATCCTCCCCGGATGCCACTGCTCCGGCTCCTCTGTCTGGCACCGCTGCCCCTGCTCGCCTCCTGCTCCGCACTCATCCAGGAGTCCGGTCGCGACCCGATGAAGCTCGTCGGCAGATCGCAGGCCTCCATCCATGCCGAGTTCGGCAAGCCGCTCAAGACCGAGCATCCCCACGTCTACTACGACACCGAGGAGACCTTCCACGTCACCGGCGCATGGAACAACGGGACCGCCACCTTGGGCTACACCCTCGGCACCCTCTACACTTTCGGGGCGCTGGAGCCCGTATTGACCGTCTCCTCCGCCTACCGGAAATCCCGCGATAATTCGCAGGGCATGCACCTCGTCGTCAGCTACCATGGTCGCGTCGTGAAGCATGCCGAGGCCAAGTCCATCGACCGCAACGCATCCACCACCCCTTCCCATTTATGAAACCGCTCCACATCCTCCCCGCCCTGCTCCTCGCGGGCCTCGCCTCCTGCAGCTACGACGAGCGCAGCCCCATCCCCGCCGCGCATCCCAAGACCGTGACCTTCACGCAGGACACCCTCCTCGAGCGCAACCCGCGGCGCAAGCTGCCCCAAGCCGTCCCCTTCCCGAATCCCAGCCAGCCCTCCCGCGGCATCGTGAAGCGCGGCACCCGCGTCACCTTCGAGTACAAGATCCAGGAGCGCCTCAAATACATGCCCAGCTCCTACCTGCTCTGCCGCACGCATGAGACCCCGCCCCGCTACTTCGAGTACTACGTGGGCGACTACCCGGAGATCTCCTACTACCTCGCGCCCCCGTGGAAGATGCCGGAAGGCCACCCCTTCCCCACGCTCAAGAATCCCTACAACCCGAATACGCCCCTCCAGCGCTAAGTCATATCGAGCCGCAGGCTCCTTGGACTGCGTGCAGCCTGCTGCCGCTTTCGCGAACGCAGCCTGCTGCGGAGCAGGGGGGATGGTCCTCACACCCCCGGGTCATCCCGGACCATGAGGTACCGAGCTTCCCGACCAAGCGGCTTCCGCATCGCCTGATACCAAGCGGACTCAAGCAGGTGAGTTTCCAGTGCTTCGGGCAGTAGCGACGGATTTACGGATTTCCGCGGGCTAGGCGGTGAATGCCAGTCCCTTCATCGGTTCAAGATCCGTGTAATCCGTCCAATCGGTAAATCCGTGATCGCTTGGCCCGCAGTACCCAAAAGTCACGCGAACTATGGGAGATGGCATGACACGCCCCCGGAGAGAATCCCGCAACCTTCCCCACTGCTTCACGGCAGCAAGGCTACCTGCCAAAAGCGGCAGCAGGCTGCACGCAGTCCAAGGCGGCTGCGCCGCATGCGCAGAGCAGGATTGAAGATCGGCGCAGCATGATCGAGATATCCACCAGTGCTCCGCCGCCCCTTCGCCTTCTGGCTACCTGCCTTCGTCCTGCTCTTCCTCTGCTGGGCATGGGCGGACTCGCGCCGGAATAGCTCCGCGATCTCTTGCAGCTACATGCGGAGAGACGACGACATCAAAACCATCATCATCACGGCGGAGGAATCCAGCCTCGTCCTAGGCGCCAGTCAAACCCAAGGCCTGCGCATTCCGAAACATCACCCCGTCTCCGTCGGCAGGCGCCGCTACGAGCTTCCGCCCAAGTCCTTTACCCCTTGGTTTCCCCTCCCTAAGACGATGACGCAAGGGGAAGGAATCGGAACGAGCGGTGGCCCCATCAGCTCGATTTATCAAACCCTGCACATTCCCTTCTGGTGCCTCATCCTCGCGTACATCGCGGGATGGCTACTGCTACTCCACCGCTGGCGCAAACGCCTAGAGCATCACGCTCCTCCCCCACATGGCCACGGATCACGCTCCCGGCCATGAACGGAATCCCTACAACCCGAATACGCCCCTCCAGCGCTAAGCCATATCGAGCCGCAGGCTCCTTGGACTGCGTGCAGCCTGCTGCCGCTTTCGCGAACGCAGCCTGCTGCGGAGCAGGGTGAATGATCTTCACACCCCCGGGTCATCCCGGACCATGAGGTACCGAGCTTCCCGACCAAGCGGCTTCCGCATCGCCTGATACCAAGTCGACTCAAGCAGGTGAGTTTCCGGTGCTTCGGGCAGTAGCGACGGATGATACGGATTCCGACGGAATTACGGATTTCCGCGGGCTAGGCGGTGAATGCCAGTCCCTTCACCGGTTCAAAATCCGTGTAATCCGTCCAATCCGTAGATCCGTGATCGCTTGGCCCGCAGTACCCGAAAGTCACGCGAACTATGGGAGATGGCATGACACGCCCCCGGAGAGAATCCCGCAACCTTCCCCACTGCTTCACGGCAGCAAGGCTGCCTGCCAAAAGCGGCAGCAGGCTGCACGCAGTCCAAGGCGGCTGCGCCGCATGCGCAGAGCAGGATTGAAGATCGGCGCAGCATGATGGAGATATCCACCAGTGCTCCGCAGCCCCTTCGCCTTCTGGCTGCCTGCCTTCGTCCTGCTCTTCCTCTGCTGGGCATGGGTCGATTCCACCTCGCATGTGAGCGGAGTTGATTTGAGCTTCGATACCCGCTCCTCCCTGATACTGGTCAGCGTCAATCACGGCAACTCCGTGCTTCACCTCAAGCTGGACCACACCGCTGGCGGCGGCGCTCCAGGCGATAGCTACGCAGCCAATCCTTGGCGCGTCCCCATGCCCGCCGGTTACCGGTACCGCTGGTTCCCCCCGCCGCGCTTCAGTGCCCGGCCCGGTTTCCTTGATGTGCCCCACTGGCTCGTCATCCTTGTTTATCTCATGGTCTGGTCCTTCGCCATCACCCGACGCAATCGCCGTCCCGTTTGAAAATTAGCAGTTCTCCTCCATGCTCCGCCGCCCCTTCGCCTTCTGGCTGCCCGCCTTCGTCCTGCTCTTCCTCTGCTGGGCATGGGCGGACTCGCGACGGAATAGCTCCGCGGTGTCCCTCGGCTTCATGCGGGGCCAAGAGATCGAGTGCGTGATCATCACCGCGGAGGACTCATCCCTGGTCTTGGGCGCAAGTCAGACCCACGGCCTGCGCCCTCCGAAGAATCGCCCCGTCTTTGCCGGCAGCCATCGCCACGATCTCCCACCGAAGTCATCCACCCCGTGGTTTCCCCGCCCGAAGACCGAGATCCTGAAGGAAGGCATCGGGACGAGCAGCGGCCCCATCCGCACGATCTATCGTAACCTCCACATCCCCTTCTGGTGCATCATCCCGGCTTACTTCGCTGCATGGATGTTCCTGCTTCACCGCTGGAACAAGCGCCTGCGTCTTCGTCCGATGCCGCAGTCCCGCTTGGAAACCAGTGCTTAGAAGTTCGTATTACTCCACCGATGCTCCGCCGCCCCTTCGCCTTCTGGCTACCCGCCTTCATCCTGGCTTTCCTCCTCTGGGCCTGGGGTCTCTCCTGCTATCAGAGCTTCCGCCTCACGCACTGGAGCCAGGAAGAAGAGCACAGCCGCCTCATCCAGCTCGACTTCGGAGCGTCCCAGCTTGCGACTACCGTCGCGAAAAGCTCTGCTGATAAGATCCGCAGGCCGTCCACTTCCGATACCCGCTTCGTCCGCGAGGAATTTCCGCCCACGCACTCCCACTGGTGGTTCCCGCTTCCCGGCATCGAGCACCGCGACGATTCCTCGCCCGGCATCCAATCCCACCTCTACCGGATCATCATCCCCTGCTGGCTCATCGTCCTCCTCTACCTCGGCCTTTGGCGGCTCGCCGTGCGCCGGTATGACCGCCGCACCCAGCGACTCCGCACCAAGGATCTCCCCTCATCCGGCACAGCCGAAGTCCCGTTTGGAAACTAGGGCTTAAGAAATTCCCCTCATGTCCTGGCGACGCTCCTCGGTCCTCTGGTTCTGCCTGCCCTTCCTGATCTTCCTCCTCATCGGCTGGATCGATTCCATGTCCCGGGATTCGCGGCTCGATTGCAGGGTCGCCGGTCGCTCGATCATGTTTCAGAACCACGGCTCCCAGATCAGCATCAGCTTCTACGAGAGAAGCCCCGGGGTGAGCCGCGCCCCCGACTGGAGCGTCCGCCCCACCCGCCGGAAGATCGCGGGCCGTGAATGGTTCCCGCTGCCCTCCTACCTGAGCAACGACGCTTTCTCCAGCTATCGCTGGCACGATCTGAATTTCTCCTACTGGTTCATCCTCCTCGTCGCCCTCGGCCTCTGGCAGCTCCCCTGGCTCTGGCGCTACCACCGCCGCGAGCACATCCGCCGCGCGATGCCGGAGATATAAGGAGCGACGACATTCCTGTCGTCGTAGTGCACGTGCCCGACGGGGACAGGAATGTCCCCGCTCCTTATCGCCCCGCGTTCTTCCGCTACGATAAGCACCGTACTTAAACCCCAGCCCGGGTTTAGAAATTAGTGCTTGGTCATTGGCAATTTCTTCCGATCACTCCGCCACCTCGATCACCTGGAAGAAGCGCTTCCGCTCCGTGCCCGTGTTCACCGGGTGCGTCAGCGTGAGCGGCGCGCCCGTGCCCGGCGTGCCGGTCGGCGCGACCTTCCAGCGCTTCAGGTCCGTGGAGCTCGCCAGGCGATAGTGCTTCGTCGCCACGCCCGGGAAGTTCAGCGTCGCCTGCCCGTTCGCGATCGTGAAGCTGCTCACCGGCGCCGATTGCTGGCGCAGCTGCGAGTCCGCCATCAGCGGATAGCCCATCGCGCGCAGGAAGTTCAGATCCGTGTCCACATAGGTGTTCCAGGTCGGATGATCGTTCGCATACGCGATGCCCTTGATGTGACTGAAGTCCACATCCCCTTCGTAGCTGATCGCCGGCATCTTCACCACCCGGCCCTGCTTGTCCCGTCCCTCGAAGTAGAGGCCGGTGCTGTGCTGGCCGGTCTGCCAATTCGGCTCCAGCGCGAAGTTGTTCATCGTGTAGGTGCGGTTCCCGGAATTGAAGGCACCCAGCAGCGGCAGGCCGTCCTTGTCCCGATAGAGCGTGTCCACCACGGAGGCATAGGTCGGCTGGCCGCGGGTATCATCGGCCGGAGAGAAGGCCATGTAGCTGGCGCAACCGAAAGCGTGGTGCATCTCGTGCCGGCCCAGCCCGCGGATGTTGTTGATCAGCCCCGCCGGGTTCCCGCCGTAGAGCGCGTTCACATCCAGATTCCAGTTCAGCGTCACATCGGAGGCCGCGCCGGGATTCGTGACACCCTTTACCACGATCAGCCACAGGCCCGGGGCGATCACCATGCGGCCCGTCGCCGGATCCGTGTACCACTGCGACCATGTGCTACCCGCGGAGGCATAGGCCGTGGTGTTATCCGTCACGCTCACGCGCACCGTCGCATCCACATCAAACATCGCGCCCAGATCGCTCAGGAAGGACTCCATCGCCGCCCGCGCATCCGCAGACCAAGGCTCGGAGAACCACTTCGTGCCCGTCTCATAGGTCGTGGTGAATTGGATGCCCGCCTGGGCAGGCAGGAGAAGTGCGGCAGCGAGCGAGAGGAAGAGCGAGGAGCGCGGGATCATGGGAGCGGGAGTAAGGGAATGACGCGGCGCACACTGCCCCGCCCGGAGCCCCCCGGACAAGCAGTTAAGATACCCGAAGCATCACGAAATCGCGTAGTCTAACTGTTAGCCGTCGCACGCAATTTCCGCCATCTCCACCACAAGGCCCCTAGCCACAGCGGAAGATACCCGCGCAGCAGGTAGGACACCGGCATGCGGGCGGAGAGCGCGAGCGGATCCGCATCCCAGCGCAGGTCCGGGCGAAAGAGCACGAAGCGGTTCAGCGCCCCCACCCCCGTGCGTGTCCGCGTGCACATCCACTCCGGCACCTCGCCCGCCTCGTGGCATTCCTGGATCAGGATGCCGATCGAGCCATGCTAGGTCTGCACCGACACATAGCCCGGCACCCGCCGCGAGCCGACCAGCAGCAGCGTCGTCACCTGCGCGCTATCCGCCCAGAACCAGAACAGGCACAGGAACCCGAAGAGACCCAGCAGGAAGGTCTTCGAGCGATACCACCGCGGCACCGCCTTCCCGGTCGGGTCCGCGCGATCGATTCCGGAAGCAGTCACCGTCCTTTCTTGAAAGCCCGCCGCCCGATGCATTGTCTCCACTAAGTTCTTTCCCGTGATCCGCCCTTGGCACAAATCCCCGCTCTTCTACCTCGGGCTCGCACCCCTGCTCTTCCTCCTCTGGGCATGGTGGAATTCCTGCAGTCGCGCCTCCGGCTTTAATCACTGGCTCCAAGGACACACCAAGGGACTCGGCCTTACGGTCGTCAGCGTGGACTCGAAGCTCACCATGCGGTGCACACGCACCGACGGCGTCAAACTCGTCCCGTTTGGAGTCCACGGAGACTTTCTCCGCGAAGAGGTCTTCTTCGAGGAACCCAGCGACATCTTTCCTCCCGCCAAGGCGAGCCACATGGATCAATCCGAACCCGGCGACTTCGAGTATCACACCTACCATCTCACCCTCCCCCACTGGCTCCTCATCCTCGCCTACCTCGCCCTCTGGTCCCTCCTTCTCTTCTGGCGTTCCCGCCGCATCAAGCGCCTCTCCCGTTTAAGAATTAGTGCTTAGTCATTCGTAATTCTCTCTCCATGCCCCGCCCTTGGCACAGATCCCCGCTCTTCTATCTCGGCCTCTTCCCGCTGCTCTTCCTCCTCTGGGCGTGGTGGGATTCAAACCACCACAGCACCACCTTCATGAAGGTCCGGGGCAGCACCAGCCTTGTCCATCTTCAAGTCATCACACACTCTCGCGGCGCTCTAAGGATCACGGATCAGAAAGTCGAAGTGATTCATGCCTCCATCTCCACTGGAACCGATTTTGGACGAAGCTCAGTCGCCAGTGAAGAAAGACTATGGTGTCCAGCTCCCCATCTCGAGATCGCCCGGCAAACGACAAGTGAGACAGCGGACTATCAGCCGGAGATCATCACCGAGTCGCATCTCACCCTCCCCCACTGGCTCCTCATCCTCGCCTACCTCGCCCTCTGGTCCCTCCTTCTCTTCTGGCGTTCCCGCCGCATCAAGCGCCTCTCCCGTTTAAAAATTAGTGCTTAGTCATTCGTAATTCTCTCCCCATGTCCCGTCCCTGGCACAGATCCCCGCTCTTCTATCTCGGCCTCTTCCCGCTGCTCTTCCTCCTCTGGGCCTGGTGGGATTCCACGCGCCACCTGAGCGGCATCCACTGGAAGATCACCATCTATGCCTCGGAAGAGGGCAGGAGCCTGTTCATGTCCGGTCGCGAGCATCTCACCCAGCACGGCGGCAAGATCACCCTCCATCTCACCGAGCCGCGGAACCTCGAATCGGCCACCATCAACCGCGACCCCGTCGAGACCATCTTCACGGATAATCCTACCGCGGAGTGGCTACCCCTGCCCGAGCGCCGCGAGACGCTCCTGAGCGAAACGGTCGCCGCCCCCAGTGTTAGCCTGCCGCACTGGATCCTCGTCCTCGCCTACCTCATTCCTTGGTCGCTGCTCCTCTTCTGGCGCTCCCGCCGCCGCAGGCACCTTTCCGGTTTAAAAATCAGTGCTTAGTCATTAGTAATTTCTCCCGGATGATCCGCCCTTGGTACGAGTCCCTCGTCTTCTGGCTCGGCCTGCCGCGGGCCATGTGCGGAATGTGCTCACCCTGCCCTACTGGGTCATCGCGCTCGCCTACTGTATCCCTTGGCTCTGCATCTATCAGCTCCGCAGCCGCTGGGTGCGCCGCCGCTATGCGGACCTGCAGCGCGCGGAGTGGACCGCGCGCAATCACGCCGCACTCGCCGCCGGTGAGGAACCACCACCCCCGCCCGCCGATCCCCGAGCCACCCGCTCGAAGATCTTCCGCCGCGGGGAATAACAAACTCCGCATTTCATCGAATAGACTCCAGCGAGCATCCGTCCCACGCGGACGACTTATCATCATGAAGCCCATCCTCCTGCCCCTCCTCGCCCTGTTCATCGCCACCGCCCCGGCCCAGACCGTGGAGGCCCCGCCCGCCGGTGGGCAAGCATCCCTCACGCATGAATCCGACTACACCTTCCTCCTGAGCTTCCGCGTGCGTCCGGATCCGAAGCAGGAACAGAGCGTGAATATCGACAGCAGCGCCACCCTGCATGTGGATCTCACCGATGGCGACATCACCGGAAATGTCATGATCCCCATCCGCAACTTCAATGTCATGTCGGCGAATGCCGATATCTTCCTGGGCATGCCGGCGGACAATCCGCGCCGCCTTGTCGTAAAGATCAACGAGCATGAGAGGACCGATGGCACGGGCAAGCAAGGCGTCACCCGCCCCCAGCCGCTGCTGTACTCGCAGCTCGTCTATCGCGGCCCCGGCACCTATCGCCTCGGGGCCATCGATGACTTCGAGTTCACCCTCACCGTGCGGGAGAAGGCCGCGCGCTGAACCGGGCAGCAGGGCCGGGTTCATCAACAATCCTTGAATATCCAGCGAGTTATGATATCCCCGCGATTGTGCCCCGCCCTTACCTCCTGCACCCCATACTGGCCGGTGGCCTGATCACCGGCAGTCTCGCCGGCCCGCCGCCCGGATCCGGCGCTGCCCCGCACTTCATCCCGCAGCCGCCCAGCCATGCGGAGATCGCCGCCGTGCCGCCCGTGAATGTGCTGCTGCAGGAGACGTATAAGATCATGCAGCTGGATGCGGAGGGCTTCCGCCTGCGCGATCCGAAGCGGGAGACACCCGCCACGCCGGAAGAGCTGGAGGCCCTGCGCCAGCGCGATCGCAGCGAGCGCGCCGCCGCCTTCAGGACCATCGATGACGCAAAGGCGAAGATCACCAGCCTGGTCTTCATGCACGAGACGAAGGGCCTCGTCGCCCCCGCCATATCGATGGTCGGGCTGGCCCGCCAGCTCAGCGCCGTGCACCAGGAGATGCATGCCGCGCTGGATGCCGGGAAGGGCTGGGACTCACCCGGGATGAAAGTCCTCGTCGCGAAGGCGGAAGTCTTCGACAAGCCCTATCATGAACAGACGGAGACCGTGATGCGGGAGCTGAAGCGCGTGATGGGTGCCATGCAGGAGGAGAAGACCGCGAAGGCCGCCGTGGCCGCCTCCGCCGCGGCGGATGAGCAGAGCCTCGAGCCTGCGCTCGCCCTCATCATGGAACACCGCAGCATCATCGTCTCGCTGGTCGATGAGATCAGCATCCGCAACCAATACCTTGGCCAGACGATCCCCGCGGACGTGCAGGCGGATCTCGTCAACCATCCGGAGGAACGGAAGGCCAGCCAAGACGCCATCGCGGAGCTCACCGCCAAGCTCCGGGAACTTTCCCCGAAAGCCGGTCCCGATGGCGTGAATGCCCGTGCCCTGAAGCTCGACCAAGCCGGAGCGGAAGTGCGAGCCAGCTTCGAGCAAGTGCTCCAGCTCGTCCTGAGCGGCAAGCCCGCCGACTCCCCGGAAGCCCTCGCCATCCGCAGCAAGGCCGACCCCGCCCGCAAGACCTACACCGAGGCCGCAGCCTACATCCAGCAGCGCGGCAAAGCCGCCGCGAAGTAGCGGGTAGGCGCGGGCATGCTACGATATCCATCGTAGCGAAATCATAAGGAGCGGGGACATTCCTGTCCCCGGCGGGCACGCCCACCCCCACGACAGGAATGTCGTTACTCCTTAGGTGCCCCCAATTGGAGCCGCAGGCTCTTTGGAGTGCGTGCAGCCTGCTGCCGTGAAGCAGCGGGGAAGGTTGCGGGATTCTCTCCGGGGGCGTGTCATGCCATCTCCCATAGTTCGCGTGACTTTCGGGTACTGCGGGGCAAGCGATCACGGATTTACGGATTGGACGGATTACACGGATTTTGAACCGATGAAGGGACTGGCATTCACGCCTAGCCCGCGGAAATCCGTAAATCCGTCGGAATCCGTATCATCCGTCACTACTGCCCGAAGCACTGGAAACTCACCCGCTTGAGTCGACTTGGTATCAGGCTATGCGGAAGCAGCTTGGTCGGAAAGCACGGCACACCGGGGCTTGGGATGATCGAGGGGAATAAGCACGCACCCTTGCTCCGCAGCAGGCTGCGTTCGCGAAAGCGGCAGCAGGCTGCGCGCAGTCCAAGGAGCCTGCGGCTCGGGAGAACCGGCTCCGAAACACGGGAGTGCTCCCGCTACGATTGATCACCCAACACCTCCGCCCTTCCCCTATTCCCCTTCACGCCCATGCGCACATACACCGCCATGAAGACCGCCACGTAAGCCGCCACCAGCGCCCACTGCGGCACGGCGATGTCCTTCTTCACCGCACTCTCACTCCAGCCAAAGAGATGATAGAAGGTGCCGGTCGGGGAAAAGAAACCGTGCCCGTACCGCGGCAGACCCATCGGCGCATCCAGCTTCAGCAGCCGCAGCTCATCGCCCTTGTGCACCAGCAGCCCCGTATCGGTCCCCCACGGAAACCTCACGAAGGCCGGATTCCGCATTCCCGCTCCCCACAGCCACAGCAGAAAGACGAAAGGCACCAGGCCCACCACGATGATCGTCATTCGCCGCCACGACATCCCATCACTCGATCAGTTCCGCATCTCCCTTCAACTTCCGAGTGATGCATCCCCTGATCACTGCTCACTGATCACTTGGCACCTGCCTTCCCTTCTCACTCCCCTACCTCTTCTCCAGCCCCTTCGCCGAGATCTTCCCCTCCCCCGTCACCGCCAGCATGCTCCAGCCGGTCCGCTCGCGCGTGAAGGTCAGCACCGCATCGTGCGGGCTCGGGATCCCGCGCATCCGCATTACCTGCAGCTCGCTCCCGTCCTTCTCCGTCGAGATCACCCGCACCCAGCCGCGCATCTTCGGGATCTCATAGGGCCGCTGCAGCGACATCCAAATGACGTTCCACGTGATCGGATAGGGATCCCGCCTCGTCAACCCGTGCTGCACCACCAGCTCCTGCGCATGCCCGCGATACTCCGCGGGGATCTCCAGCAGCTCCGGCACCGGCGCATCCATCCAGATCCAGTGCGTGCACCACGCCGCATACCCCGCGAAGAGCAGCGTGATCGAACCGAAGAGCGCGATGGCACCTTTCTTCTTCACCGCGCGATGCTGACCCGCCGCGCGCCGCCGCTCAAGTCCGGGAATCCCCGTAGGCATCGCCCCTTGACCCGACCGGGCATCCTGCCTTCCCTCCGCGCGGATGTTCCGCACGCGCAAGTTCCTCGTCATCTTCTGCCTCATCGGCCTGGGGCTCGGCTACATGGCCGGCCAGATCTTCCGCAAGCCGGACGTCCCCGCCGCGACGGAGACCTCGCGCCGCGTTCACGCGCAGGACGCCGAGATCCGCAGCTTCCACATCGCCAAGAGCATCCTCTCCGCCGCCGAGCGGATCCAAGCCGAGGACAGCGCCCGGCTGGAAGGGCAAGCACCGCCCGCATCCCCGCATAGTATCAGCTTCCGCGACCTGCATCTCGAGGAGATCGGCGAACTCATCCCCCACCTTCAGGAACTCTCCCGCGACGAACAAGCCAAGCCGCTCGCCACCGCCGCCATCGGGCTCGGCCACACCGCGCAGGAGCTCGCCGCCGCGCGTGACAAAATCTTCACCGCGCTGGATGCGGGACAGGCCGCCGACTCCCCGGAGCTCAAGCCCCTGCTGGAACAAGCCGCCCGTCTGGAGGCCGCCTACCTCCGGCAGCGCGAGCTTCTCGCGGAACAGCTCGACGCGCCCGAACAGGGAACTCGTTGAGACTCTAGACATATCTCCCCCCACCTTGCGCACGGGCCTGCCCTGCTAGGGAAATGTGATTGAATCCGGCCGCAGCGCCTCCTTTTCTAGCAGGCGCAACACACCCTAACATGCACAACACCCTATCTCTATTCTGCGCTGCCGCACTGCTCGGCACCGCGGGCGCGGATGCCGCCGTGGCGGTGGACATCACCGGAGGCAACGGCGCCCCTATCACCGTCACCATCCTCCAGCCGATCGAGTACACCGTGAACAACGGCACCTCCTTCTGGCCCGTCTTCGTCCTCGATGGCGCGGGCGACCTCCTGTCCATCGCCACGAATTCGGTCACCGGAACCCTTTCCTTCTCGGTGAACGGCGGCCCGGAACAGTTCATCAACCGCGCGAACTCGGAGTTCACCAGCGGTGTGGTGGGGCCCGATGATTTCTACTTCTATCTGATGAACTCCTCCACCCAGCTCCAGACCGGGGACACGGTGGTGCTGAATGCCGGGAGCTTCACCACCACGGGCTCCTTCGCCGTCGCCACGCCAGGCCAGATCTCCATCGAGACCTTCCTGATGGGTGCCTTCGGCGAGCAGGTCTCCGGCAATGGCGTGGCCGTGCCCGAGCCCGGCTCCGCGCTGCTCCTCGGTCTCGGCTGCGCCGGCATGTTCCTGCGCCGCCGTCGCGCCGCCTGAGCACCGGAATGGCTTTTTTCCGTTTTGCGGCCGGCAAGGAGCTACGACTTCCATCGTACCTCCCTGCCGTGCGAAGCTATCCGGCATGCCGAAGAGCGCCATCGAGCTTCCCCACCGCTTCACCCCGCGCCCGTACCAGCAGCCCGTGGTCACCGCCTTCCTGCGGGATGGGGTGAAGCGCGGCGTGTGCGTTTGGCACCGCCGCGCGGGGAAGGACAAGACCTTCATCAACATCATGGCCGCGAAGATGGCGGAGCGCGTGGGCAGCTACTTCTACTACTTCCCCACCGCCGCCATGGGCCGGAAGATCCTGTGGGAGGGCATGGATGGCGCGGGCATGAAGTTCCTGGATCACTTCCCGCAGGACTTCATCCGCAAGGCCAGCCACACCGAGATGAAGTTCGAGGCGGTGAACGGCTCGATCTTCCGCATCATCGGCACGGACCGGCTGGACGTGGTAGGCACGAATCCGGTGGGCTGCATCTTCTCTGAGACCTCGCTGCAGAACCCGCTGGGCTGGGAATACGTGCGCCCCATCCTGGCGGAGAATGGCGGCTGGGCGCTCTTCAATGGTACCCCGCGCGGCAAGAACTGGTTCCACGACCTGACCCGCATGGCGGAGAAGAATCCGGACTGGTTCTGCCAGGTGCTGACGGTGGATGACACCGGCGCGATCCCGCCGGAGGCGATCGAGGACGAGCGCCGCATGGGCATGCCGGAGGAGATGGTGCGGCAGGAATTCTACTGCGACTTCACGGCGGCCACGCCCGGCGCGATCTATGCGCAGCTCATGGAGAGCGCCCGCCGCGAGGGCCGGATCGGCAGCGTGCCGCAGGATGGCGGCCTGCCGGTGTGGACCTTCTGGGATCTGGGTGCGCCGGTGAATACCGCGGTGTGGTCGGTGCAATTCCTGGGCCGCGAGATCCGCGTGCTGGCCTGTGATACCGGGGCGGACTGGACCACCGGCCGCCGCGTGGCGGAGATGATGGCGCGGAACTGGGCCTACGCCGGCCACATCCTGCCGCACGATGGTGCCGCCCGCCAGAAGGGCGGCCTGACCTACGCGGAGGAACTGGAGAAGGCGGGGCTGCGCAATGTGATCACCCTGCCGGTGGCGAAGGACCGCCGCGCCGGGATCAACCGTCTGCGCTCGATGCTCCCCTCGATGTGCTTCGATGAAGCGCGCTGCAAGACCGGCATCGCCGCGCTGGAAGCCTATCACCTGGAGTACGATGCGCGCCGTAAGATGTACAAGGACGAGCCGCGCCACGACTGGAGCAGCCACGCCTGTGATGCCCTGCGCTACCTGGCGGAAGCCGCCGCCTGCGGGGCCGTGAAGGTCGGCGGCATGGAACAACCGAGCCGCGTGATCAGCCCGATCGAAGGCCTCGGCGATGTCTGGGCCGGGGGACGAAGACGCGCGCACTACATCTCCGCGCTGGATTGAAGGGAAGCAAGCTCCCACGCCCGGCCTCAAGGGTAAGTAGTCCCGCCTTCAGGCGGACGAAGCCCCCCCGCGTGCTACGACACTCACCGTAGCGGGACGACTTCTCCCCGCCCCGGAGGGGCATCGGAACTTAGCCGGTGCGCAAGCGCAGCGCAGCCACCGGTTACGCCCGCCCCACCATTCGCGCCCCGGAGGGCCGCTGGAGGGAGGCGATCCTCCAACCCATCCTCCAACAGCATCATCTCCCGCGGCCCTCCGGGACGCCATTCTCTGCACTCACCTACCGGTGGTTTCACCACCGGCTAAGCTCCGTTGCCCCCCCGGGGCGAAGATTCCGGACGATTCACCCGGATAGCCCGGCACTTTTACCCCTCCCCCGCCGACGCCGCCAGATCAAGACCGAGCCCCACCCCAAGATGAAGCCTAGCAGCAGCGCCCACAGCGGCACCTGCACGTGATAGGTGCGCAGCGGAAATCCCTTTGCGGGATCCTCCCTCATCTTCATTATCTCCGCGCGGGTCATCCCGCCCCAGCCGAAGTAGCGCCGCCCGTCCCACCACCCGTAGAAGTCCGGGAACCACAGCATCGCGAGACGATCCGGCCGCCGCCATGCGGCAAAGGGGAAAGCTCTGCGCGGCACCGAGTAGCCCGGAGGGTAGCCCCCTTCCGTCCAATTCAGCACCAGCATCCCGCCATGCACGCCCAGCTGGTAAGGCTCGTTATAGGGCGCCTGATAGTAGACCACCTCGCTCCGGTGCCACTGCGAATCCACCCAGGCCCAGACGAGGAACGCGATTACGAACAGCCCGCACCAGAAAGTCACGGAGCGGCGCAGGGGTTTCATCTTCCCTCTATCTAGCGGAGCCCTGCGCGAAGGGAAGGACGGACTCCATCGCCCAGCTCACCGCGCGGCGGGCAGCTCGCCCATCTCCTCCGCATCATCCGCCGCCTGCCGGGCGCGGACGAGATCCCGCTGCCAGCGCCGCATCAACCAGCTGCGACGGAAGCCCATGAGGACCCACCACACGGCGATGTAGGCGGTGAGCAACATCCAGATCGGCAGGCCGAACTGGTACTGAACCATGGGCCCGCTCACGTGCACCGGATTGCCGTCCTGGAGTTGGGAGCCTGTGATGACACGGGAATGCCGTTGATAGCCCGGCACCCAGCAAAACGAGCTCCCCACAAGCCTCCAGGAGCTGCTCATCCAGCGATCCACGTGAAGCTTCCCGACCCCCGGCGGCGGGCGTACCGCGAACCACTCCGGCGCGGTGATCCATTGTGCCTCGATCTTCCCGCCATAGACCTCCACGAGCCGCGCATGCCGTGCCGGGTCCGGCTGCCAAGAAATCTGCGTGCGCCACTGGAAGGCATCCGCCCAGCACCACAGCAGCAGGATCGCGCCGATCAATCCGGCGGCGAAGCATTTCGATTGGCGGAGGGGTTTCACAGGTATCCGCCATCATCGCTCATTCCGCGCGATGCGAAAGGAGGAAAAGATGAGGGCTAACAGGAATCGCTCCGCCGCTGCACCGGACTGCCTGCAAGCCGCCCCGGAGGGCATGCGCGTCAGGTTAAGGCTCCGGAGTTCCAGGTTTGATTGAAGTTCGCCCGTTTCCTTTTGTCGTAGCAGCAGTATTTGACCAGGGCTCGCAGCGTCCGGTGCTCATGCTCCGGGTCACCT
>NZ_JAPDDR010000024.1 GCF_025950095.1 Luteolibacter rhizosphaerae
CAATCCCGTCGTTTGATCCGCGACCACGAGGTAAGGATCGAACATTCGGAAGCGCTGATCTATCTCTCCATGACCAAGCGCATGCTCGCAAGAATCGACGCCTGACCATTTTTCAGACAGCTTCTAAGATGAAAGTTAAAGGAAATCGCCATGAAGATGTAGGTTGAAAACAACAGGTCAGCACCCCTGTTTCAACCTAAAATGCTATTTAAGCAGCACTTGAGACTTTCCCCGGGGAAGGCACGGGATCTGATAGGCTTTCCGCGATGACGAAGCCGCCGTTCCCACCATTGCCAAACGGAGGCCTTCCGGGCATACCCGGAGCCATGCCGGCTGCGGCCACACCCAAGAACATCCTGCCCGCCGACTACCGCCGCGGCACCTGGGACGAAATGCTCGCCACCGACGGCCGCACCAATCCCTCCTGGTCCCATGTCGCCTCCTGGCTGGGGGGCCTCACCCCCGAGCAGGCCGCCGCCACCTCCGGTGAGATCCACCGCCTCCTCCGCGAAAACGGCGTGACCTACAGCGTCCACGGCGCTCCGGACGGCGAGCACCGCGCTTGGCAGCTCGACGCCATCCCTTGGGTGGTCTCCGAGCAGGACTGGAAGACCATCGAGGCCGGCCTGATCCAGCGCGCCGAGCTGCTCGACGACATCCTCACCGACATCCACGGCGAGCAACGCCTCATCACCGGCGGCTGGCTCCCGCCCGAGCTCATCCACGCCCACCGCGGCTACCTGCGCCCCTGCCACGGGATGCGCCTCGCCTCGAAGCGCCAGCTCATCCTCTACGCCGCCGATCTCGCCCGCGGCCCGGACGGCCGCATGTGGATCGTGAACGACCGCACCCAGGCCCCCTCCGGCAGCGGCTACGTCGTGGAGAACCGCGTGGTCATGACCCGCGCGATGCAGCGTCTCTTCCACCGCACCGGGGTCCGCCGCATCGCCGGCTTCTTCCGCACCCTGCGCCAGACGCTCGAGTCCTTTCCCGCCCACGCCGGCGCCCGCGAGCCCCGCATCGTCATCCTCACCCCCGGCCCGCAGAACGAAACCTACTTCGAGCACGCCTTCCTCGCATCCTACCTCGGCTACTCGCTGGTGCAGGGGGAAGACCTCACCGTGCGCGATGGCAGCGTCTGGCTTCGCTCGCTTGGCGGCCTCGAGCCCGTCGATGTGATCATCCGCCGCGTCGATGCCTGGTTCAGCGATCCGCTCGAACTGAAGGAAGACTCCCAGCTCGGCGTGCCCGGCCTGCTGGAGGCCATCCGTGCTGGCAATGTCGCGGTCGTCAATCACCCCGGCAGCGGCGTGCTGGAGAATCCCGGCCTGCTCTCCTTCCTGCCCGGAATCTCCCGCCATCTCCGCAATGAGGAGCTCATCCTCCCCTCCGCCGCCACCTGGTGGTGCGGCGAGAAGCAGGCCCGCGAGACCGTGCTCTCCCGCCTCGACCAGATGGTGGTGAAGTCGATCCACCGCGCCCCCACCTTCGGCACCGTCTTCGGTGCCACCCTCGATGCCAAGGAGCTTGCCGCCCTGCGCGACCGCATCCTCGCCTGCCCGGAATGCTATGTCGGCCAGGAACAGGTCGGCTTCTCCACCCAGCCCTGCCTCAGCGGCACCCAGATCGAGGCCCGCCGCGGCGTCCTCCGCGGCTTCGTCACCGCCACCCACGATGGCCGCTACATCGTCATGCCCGGCGGCCTCACCCGCATCGCCGCCTCGCAGGATGCCCTCATCGTCTCCAGCCAGCTCGGCGGCACCTCGAAGGACACTTGGGTCCAAGGCGCCGATAGCGAACCCTTCGTCTCCCTCTGGGAAGAGACCGAGCAATTCACCGAGCCGGACGCCCGCAACGTCCCCAGCCGTTCCGGCGAGAACCTCTACTGGACCGGCCGCTACGCCGAGCGCGCGGAAGGCACCGCCCGCCTCCTCCGCCGCTCCGTCCTCAGCTTCGTGGAGGCCATCGGCGACGATGACGAACAGCTCCGCCGCCACCGCGAGATCCTCATGAGCGGCCTCGTCGGCGTGACCAATTCCGGTCCGCCCAAGCCGGGCGAAACCTTCTCCGCTGTCAGCGATGAAGACGTCGTCGCCTCTCTGCTCCTCGATCCCGCCCGCCCCGGCTCCTTGCCAGGCATTCTCCGCTCCTTCCGGAACTCCACTTACGCCGTCCGCGATCTCTGGTCGCCCGACTCATGGCGCGTCATCGAGGCCGTGATCCGCGAGTGGGTCGAGCGCGAGGCCCCGCAGCGCAAGGATCTCGACGGCTTCACCGATCCCCTCAACCGCCTCATCCTCCACCTCACCGCCCTCCTCGGCCTGAATCTGGAGAGCATGACCCGGGATGCCGGCTGGCGTCTCCTCGACTCCGGCCGCCGCATCGAGCGCGCCCAGTACCTCCTCTCGATCCTCCGCAACTTCCTCGTCGAGACCCGCAGCCCTGCCGAGGAGCAGCTCGTGATGGAGACCGTGCTCGCCGCCTCCGACAGCCTCGTCACCTATCGCAAGCGCTACCGCACCCACCCGCGCATCGAGCTCGTCCTCGAGCTCCTCCTGTTAGAGCCGAACAACGCCCGCTCGCTGCTCTATCAGATCCAGCGCCTCGCCGGAAACATCGAGCAACTCCCCCGCCAGACCCAGGGTGCCCGCCTCACCGCGGAGCAACGCATCCTCGTCGATCTCACCAGCCGCCTCCGCCTCACCGATCTCGGCCAGCTCGCGCTTTCCAGCAATGGCAGCCGCAAGAAGCTCGAAGCCTTCGTCGGCCACATGAGCAGCGCCCTCTACCAGCTCTCGAACGCGCTCACCCTGACCTACTTCCGCCACGCCGACCGCCCGCATTTCCTGCGTGGCTAGCATGGAGCAAAGAGCGGAGAGCAAGAGTCTCTCCTGAAAACTGAACACCGAAGACTCGCAAACTTCTTCCACTCCAAGCTCTAAGCTCCCGGCTCCATGCTCTACCGAATCCGCCACCGGACCAGCTACCGCTACGACGTTCCCGCGAACCTCTGCCACAACGAGGCCCGTCTGCGCCCGCTCGATCTCCCCGGCCAGCGCTGCCTCTCCTGGAAGCTCAAGATCGATCCTGAGCCGGAGTTCCACCGCAGCCGCCACGATTCCTTCGGGAATCACATCGACTACTTCTCCATCCAGCGCCCGCATCCCGAACTCATCATCACCGCGGAGAGCGAAGTGGAAGTCCTCTCCCACGGCCAACTCTCGCTCGAAGCCGGCGGCCCCTGGGAGAAGATGAAGCAGACCCTGCTCGCCTCGAAGGATGCCGCGTCCCTCGATGCCCGCGCCTTCACGCTCTCTTCCCCGCTCATCCCCATCATGCCCGTCCTCGCGGAATTCGCCCGCCAGGACTTCACGCCGGGCCGCTGCGTCCTGGAGGCGGTCTCCGCCTTCAACTCCCGCATCAACCGCGAGTTCAAGTTCGACCCGAATTTCACCACCGTCGCCACTCCGATCACCGAGGTCTTCGAGAACCGCCGCGGCGTCTGCCAGGACTTCGCCCAGCTCATGATCTCCGCCCTGCGCTCGATAGGCCTCCCCGCGCGCTACGTCTCCGGTTACCTCGAGACCCTGCCGCCGCCCGGCAAGCCCAAGATGGTCGGTGCCGATGCCTCCCACGCCTGGGTCTCCGTCTTCGTCCCCGGCCAAGGCTGGATCGACTTCGATCCCACCAACAACCTCCGCCCCGCCGAGCGCCACATCACCGTCGCCACCGGCCGCGACTTCCGTGATGTCTCTCCGCTCCGCGGCGTCACCGTCGGCGGCGCGAACCATCACCTCAAGGTCTCCGTAGACGTCTCCCCCGTCACCTGACCCGGCCCTGGGTGAGCCTACTTTAGTCCGATGCCGTTAAGGACTCGTTTTTGAATCGGAGCCCGCATCGAGGCTCCGGCAGATCGACCACGGATTGTACGGATTCAACGGATTACACGGATGAAGCTGTGTTGGCTTCACGAGAAGAAATGCCCGTTCAGAAATCCTTCTGATCCTGTCTTTGAATCCGTCAAATCCCTTGAATCCGTATAATCCGTAGCAAACGGGGCCTCCCCAGTCCTTAACGGCATTGGACTCTAGTCGGCACGCCCCCCCTCCTCCTCAAAAATTTTGCGCCCTTCTGCGCCTTCTCGCGGCAGAGAAATAACTACTACCATCCAGTAGCTCACTCCCCGTACTTTCCCGCCACCTCCTCCACCGGCAACTTCGGCTTCGATCTCTCCGGCCGGTCTGTCGCCACCCAGGTATTCCCCTCGAAGCGAAAAGTCTCCACCGCAGTCCCCCCGCCCACGTTCACCTCGGCGCCCACCTTCTCCCTCAGGAAGCGGATCTCGTTCCCCGCGATCTTCACGTTCCGGCAGGGCGCGAAACCCTCCTCCTTGGTCTCCTGCAGCACCCGGAAGACCCACTTTTCCGGGTTCACGATCTTGTTCCCCGTGAACTCCGCGCCATCCACTCCGGTGAAGGCCGTGGCACACATGCCGCCCTCGATCGTGTTATCGCGGATGATGATATCCTTCGCCTCGTATTTCACCCCCGGCGGCCGGAAGTAATCCAGCCCCGTCGAGCCGCCCGCCTGGATCGGTCGCTCGCCCGCATTCTTCAGCACGCAGTTCCGGATCGTGATGTCCCGGCAGCCGCCCTTGAACTGCGGGCCGGTGTGCTGCGAGTAGCCTTCCTTCCCCGTGATCGTGCAGCCCTCGATCACCGACTCCGAGCAGCCCACCAGATCAATCGCCTGCCCGCCCCAGCCGCTGATCGTGCAATCCTTGATCCGCAGCCCCTGCAGGCCCGAGCACTTGATCGCATCGAAGTTTCCCTTCGGCCCGATGTCGCTCACCTCCACGCCCTCTAACAGGATTCCCTTCACCGGATCCTCCCGCTTCCCGCCATCGTCCAGGTTGATCCCGTTCGCGCTCTGCCCGCTGCACTTGACGTGTCGCAGCTTCAGGCCCTCGCAGCGCGAGAAATGCCACGCCTGCTTCCCGCCCTTGAAGTGCGGTGGCGCCGTGGCATCCAGCGCCTCCACCGTCAGATCCCCGATCCCCGCCACATGCAGATCCGCCGCATACTCCCCCGGGCCGATCTTAAGAATATCCCCTTTCGCCAGCTTGCCCAGCGCCGCTCTCAATTCCGCGGTGTTCTTGACCACCACCACCTCAGCCCCCACCGGGCAGGACATCAGACAAAGCAGGAGGAACGCGCGCATGACATCTCTACGCACCTTCCCCCGCTCATGTAAACCAAGGAGCGGGTGCGTCTCGCGCCCGCCCGTCAAATGCCTTTACGGCTTGTAGAGTCGGAAGAACTTCCTCGACCCCGCCGTTGCGCTCACCTGCCACACGCCCGCGCTCGATGCCGGAGTCGCCGTGCTCGCCGTCCATGGCCCGGAAAGGTTGTCCGCCTCCTGCAGGGTCCAGCCCGTGCTGCCGGTCACCGGCCAGGCCAAGGTGATCTGGTTCCCCTGCTTTGCGATCGAAAGCACCGGATTCGGCACCGGCGCGGTCGAGCGCGTGATCACCAGTTGCGGCTTGAAGCTGGTCAGCTCCATCGAGGCGAATTCCACGTTCAGCAGCGGCTCCAGCGTCTCGCTCTCCGGCTTCAGCACGAACCCGTAATTCGGCACGGTCCCCGCCGCCCACTGCTTCACCAGCGTCGTCACGTCCACCTCCACCCACACTTCCGTGCTGGCCGCCGTCATCGTGATCGTGCCTGCCAGCTCCTGCGGTTTGATGTGATTCCAGCGCAGCGTCGGGCTCAGGCTCCACGCCTGCCCCTGCCGGTGCACCGAGACATTCCCTCCGCGCAGACCGCCGCCGTTCGACGAATTCGGAATCAGGGAGAATAAGCGCAGCTTCGCCGTGCCGATCTCCGCCGCCGGGATCGCCAGCGTGGAAATATTGAACTGCACCAGCGAGTGGTGCGAGTGCGCCTGTGTCGGGTGTGCCCCCACGTTCAGGGAGTCAGGCGTGAAGGACGGCGCATCGAAGTAGGCATACACATCGCTATCCAGCGATGGCGTGAAGGTCACCGTCTCGGCAACCGCCAGCACGGCGGATGCGAAAAGCAGAAGAATCGCTTTCATGATCTGTTAGAATGTCTTCGTCACCGACAAACTGAAGTTCCGTCCCGGAGCCGTGGCACGATCGGTCGTGCCGTTTCCTCCCAAATGACCACCCCCGCGGCGCACCGAGCCCCAGGCCCAGTACTTCTCGTCGAAGATGTTGTTCAGCCCCGCATGGATCGCGATCGTCTCCGTCGGCTGCCACCAAGCTGCAAGGTCCAGCGTGAACCACGAAGGCGGCCGGAAGAATTCCCCTTGGTTCGTGCTATCGTCCACCCGGGTGACCGCCGCGGTGTAGACACCCGTCAACCGTGCGCCGAACTTCCCTTCCGGATCTTCATAGCCGGCGAAGGCCGCCGTCTTCCACGGCTCCACCGAGTTGAGCGGCACATCGCTGCTCAAGTTGTTGCCCACCGTCTTGCCGGTGCTCAACCCGAGTTGCCAGCCCTCCGCCTTCGGCGACCAGTAGCCCAGCTCGTGGATCCCGCCGAGTTCGAAGCCGTAAATCTCCGCCTCGCCCCGGTTCACCGTGGTCACGATATCGCGGTTATCGCCGTCGTTCTCACCGGTATCGACACCGTTCTCGATGAAGTCGCGGTAGTGCGTGTAGAACACCGAACTCTGGAAGCGCCCGGCCTTACCATCCGCCTTGAAGCCGAGCTCGAAGGAATTGCTCTTCTCCTCCTCCAAGTTGGGATTCGGCACCGTCAATGTGCCGGAGTTGCTTCCCCCGCTGGCAGGATGGACGAAGATCATTGAAAGCTCCTCCGCGGTGGGATTTCTCACCCCCGAGGCCCAGGTGCCGTAAACCTGCATCGTTTCCACCGGCTTCCATGCCAGGTTGAGCTTGGGCGCGACCGAAAGGTTGTCGTAGTCACTCGGCGGCTCCTGGGCATAGAGGTTCAGCTCGGCCAAGCGCTCCAAATAAGCCGCATTCGGATTCGGTTCGATCTTCTGCCAGTCCAAGCGCAGGCCCGGAGTGATGATCCAGCGCCGTGCGATCTTGATCTCATCCTGCACGAAGATACCCGCGCGCGTGGTGTCGCTCGGTGCGAAGGCCGTACGGTTGCTGTCCGTCACCGCAGGGGAGTCCACCCGCGTGTAGCGGTTGCTTGATGCCTCGAGCGAGGCATCGATCCCCGCCATCACCGTGTGCATCACACCGTCTTCACTGCCGAAGCTCCGCCGCGCGACCGAGCTCAGGCCGGTGATATCCGTGTCGAAGCTGATCTTCTGCTGCCGCGTCCGCTCGGTGCCGGGAATCGGAACGCCACCGATCACCCGGGGAAGGGAGGCGGAGTCGCTGTCGCTGCGGCTTCCCGCGTGCTGCCAGTAGACATGGCTGTCGAGCTGGTCCAGCCAGCCGTCCTGCGGTGCATAGCCCCACTTCAGGCTCGCCCGCTGGCGATCCAGATACTGGGTGTTGTGAACGTAATCCGTGAAGACCGGGAACAAGGAATTCGCCGCACTCCGCGCATCCGTGAAGCTTTCGCGCTCGAAGAGTTCCAGCGCCAGCCGGAAGGTATGATCACCCGCCACATGCTCGGCCTTCAGGAGCGCCGAGTGGGAGTTGAAATCGGAGGGGTTCGGCGGCTCGTTGCCATTGTTGGCCGTTTCCTCCCCCTCGCGCGTCGCGTAGAGCAGCATCACCGAGGTGTCCCCTTTCTTCACTGCGCCACCCACCTGGCCGGCGATGCTCTCGTTCACCGAGAAATACTGCGCCCGCACCAGCCCGCCGTAGTTCTTCCCCTTGAGCATGCTCTCGGGCTCGGGCGTGCTGAAGGAAACCACGCCTCCCAAGGCATCGCTGCCATAGAGCGCGCTCGCGCCGCCCTTTAAGACCTCCACCATGTCGAACATGGCGGGATCGAAGTAGTCACGACCCACACCGCCCGCGCCATCGCCCGCTCCCATGTCGAAGGAGGTCGAGACATACTGCGGCGGCTGGCGGATCCCATCCAGTTCGATCGCCACCCGGTTACCTTCCGCCCCGCGGACATTGATGCTCCCGTAGCCGGATTGCCCGTAGGCAAAGGCACCGTCGCCGCTGCTAAAGTCGAAGGGCAGCGAAACCGTCGGATCATACTTCGCGAAACCTCCGAGGTCTTGCGATCCGGTCCGCAGCAGTTCCTCCGAGCTCGTGCTCAAGGTCGAGCCGCTGGCGTTGATCCACTCCTGCTCATAGCGGGAGGCGACCACCACGATCTCGTCCAGTTCGTCCACGACCGACCCGGACCCCTCATCCCCGGCGGCGGACTCCTCCTCAGGATCCGCCGCCGAGGCGGGGTGCAGCGCCATACCGATGGCGACAGTTACCAGGAAAATGTGGGAGCGGGTACGGCTCCAGGGGGGATGGGGAAAACAGCTCACTGCGCCACCACGAAGGGCTTCAGGCTCTCGCGGATCTTGGCAACGTCGGGGGCCTTGCCATCTTCGGTCTCTTCCACGAATTCAGCCACCACGTCCATCAACACGCCGGGCTCGGCCTTGCTCTGCACCTTGATGCTGCCTTGGGCCGGATAGAGCTCCTCCCAGACACCGCGCACATCCTTCCAGAAGGCATGCGTTTTGTCCCAATAAGCATTCGCCTTCGCGAAGTCGTGATCCTTTACGCGCAGATACGGGTTGTAGCCAATCTCGCGCACCAGCGGATACTCCTTGCCCTCGCGCTTCACCACCTTGGCGTTGTCTTGCTCATGGAACCAGCCGAGCGGGGTGACGGTGTGGCGGTTCGTGACCACCAGCAGGTCGTAGTCGTCGCGCTTCTCCTCGCGGCGCGGCTTCGGCCGGTTGGCCACGGCGGTCCATTCGCTGGACTGCTCGTTGTGCACCCAGGCGGCGATACCTTCGTAGCGCGGCGAATCGTCGATCTGCGTCACGCGCTGCGACCACTTGCCCTTTGCTTCCTCCGCACTGATCTTCTTAGTGCTCCAGACCCGGCTGCCTTGGAATTCCAGGATCTCGGTGTCTTCGTAAGTCCAGATCTGCGCCCAGTGCTTCACCACCATCGGGCCCGCCTGCAGGATGTGCTGCAGCACGATTTTCTTCCCGCTGTCTTCCACCACCTTCACCGTTTCGAAGGCCTCTTCTTCATAGGCCTTGGTCTTCGCCTCGTAGTCGGAGCGCAGCGACAGCGTCTCTTGGAAATGGAAGCCCACCTTGAAATCTCCAGCCATCGCCAGAATCGCCTGACGATCCTTCTCGAACTTCTCATCCGCTGCGAAGCCGGTGCCCAGAGGCAGAAGCAACGCGCCAAGCGCTAGCCAACTCAATTTCATCGGCGCGATCCTTCCCCCCACCCACCCCACCGCGCTCCCTCTCTCTTGCGAAGGATTGACGCTGGATTGCCATCACCCCCCGCGATGGCAATTCGCCGCTACCAAGCTGCAATACACCACCACGCCCCCGCCGGAATCACCTTCGGCGCCCGAATCCAAGGGTAAGTAGTCCCGCCTTCAGGCGGACGCAGCCACCCATCGCCCCACCACACCCTCACGTAGCGGAATCACTTCGTGATTCCGGCTGCTCGCGTCTCCCTCACACCGCCATCCGCTTCGTTTCAGCGCTCCCCGGTCAACACAAGGCTCCAGCCCGACCAAACCACCCTTCCCCTGAGCGGACACCCTTCTTGCTCTCCCCCGGTCTATCCGCTAAAAGCCCCATCCTCCATCTCCGTTTCCACATGAGAGTCGATCCTCTGGACCTCATCGGCCATTCCATCTCGGGCATGCTGCTCCGGACCGCCTTGGCTTGGTTCGCCATATGGATCGGCTTCACTCTCGCCGGACTCACAGGCCTCGGCTCTGTCGGAGAATCACTTCAAGACTCCCTCTCCTCCGCCCCGCTCTTGCCACTCACCATCGTGGCCATCGCCGTAGGCAGCGGCTGGTGGTCGTGGATCGCGTTGCCCCTCTCCTTCATTCTCGCCTACCGCGCCCTCACCTTCATCAGTCGCGAAGGGGGCTTCATCGAGCTGCTTTTGCTCATCCCACTTTCCTTTCTGGTCTGCGCGCAATGCGGCGACCTCGATGAAAACTTGATGATGATTGCCGTCCCCTTCGTAGTGTTCGTCTACCTTCTATCGAAGCGACAGGAGAAGGAAGCACTTGAGGAATAACCCACTCCTTCACCCATCCCACCATGACCCGCCGCCAATCCCTGAAACTCACTACCGCCGCGGCCCTCTCTCTCCCCGCCTTCGCCGCGGACCCCGCACCCAATCCGCTCCGCATCCTTATCCTCGGCGGCACCGGCTTCACCGGACCCCATCAGGTCCGCTACGCCCTGTCCCGAGGTCACAAGATCACCCTCTTCAACCGCGGACGCCGCCCGCAGGAATGGCCCGCTGAAGTCGAGGAACTCACCGGCGATCGCGACAAGGGCGACCTGAAGTCCCTTGAAGGCCGCGAGTGGGACGTCTGCATCGACAACCCCACCTCCGTCCCCTTCTGGGTCCGCGATGTTGGCAAGGTCCTCGCCGGAAAGGTGAAGCACTACCTCTTCATCTCCACCGTCTCTGTCTATGCCGATAGCTCGAAGCCCGGCCGCGACGAAACCACGCCCACCGTGCCCTACGAGGGCGCGGACGCCATGGCCGAAACCAATGCCACCCTGCGCGCCGACTTCAGTCTCTACGGCCCGCTCAAGGCCGCCTCGGAACGCGAGGCGGAGAAGCAGTTTCCCGGCATCACCACCGTGATCCGACCCGGCCTCATCGTCGGGCCGGGCGATGATACCGACCGCTTCACCTACTGGCCCGTCCGCATCGCTGCCGGGGGCGAAGTCCTCGTCCCGCCCGCCGACGATCCGGTGCAGATCATCGATGCCCGCGACCTCGCCGAATGGACCATCCGCCTCGCCGAGCAAAAGGCTTTCGGCACCTTCAACGCCTGCGGCCCCGAAAAAGAACTCACCATGGGAGCCATGGCCGAAGGCATCCGCACCGCCACCAACTCGGAAGCCAAGCTCACCCACGTCACCACCGACTTTCTCAAGCAGCAAGGAATCGCTCCATGGGGGAATCTTCCCGTCTGGGTTCCCGGCCAAGGCGATTCCGCCGGCTTCGGCCGCACCAGCATCGCCAAAGCCCTGAGCGCGGGCCTGAGCTTCCGCCCCCTCGCCACCACCACCAAGGACACCCTCGCCTGGTTCAAGCAACTCCCCGCCGAACGCCAAGCCAAGCTCCGCGCCGGCATCTCCCCCGAACGCCAAACCGAACTCCTCAAAGCCTGGCACGCCCGCTAAAGCCCCATGCCTTTATGACTTGAGCAGCCCCACCTACCAAGGATCCCAAAGCTCGGGCGCATTCCAAGAGTCCTCATAACCTCATCCGCGCCATCCGTGTAATCCGCGGTTGATCCATCCGGGACCCTTCCCCGATCTCATCCATCCTGGCTCAAAAACTCCGGGAACTACGCCACCCCTAGTACAAAAAAGACGCCCCGCCGGACCCACCGGGTCGCTCGCGGGGCGTCGATTGCCTTGGCAAAATCAAATCAAGCGCGGCGGCGGCGCAGCAGCATCGCCGCACCGATCAGCGAAAGCAGCAGGCCGGAAGGCTCCGGCACCACCGCGGAGTCGGACGCGAATCCGGTCGGCGAGTAGATGGTATCCACCTGCAGGTCGGTCACCGAAAGCACCGAGCCGCCCGGGATCCCTTCGACACCGAAGATGTCGATGTCGTAGATCGACTGGTTTCCGGTCAGCTCGAACTTCGCGAACCACTGGCCGAGGCCGAGGGCGTTCACCGTGTGCACATACTCCGCTTCGGTGCCGTTGATCGAGAAGCCGAAGCCATCCAGCGCGAAGTTCCCGCCGAACATCGCGCCCGACATCGAGAGACCTTGGATGATGATCGTCGTGAATCCTTCCGTGCCCACCACACCGTTCGTCGGGACGTGCAGTTGCAGGCCCTGGCTATTGATGCCACCGACGCTCGAATAGATGTTGTTGCTCCCTGAAACGATATCGGAGCTGCCGGTCTGCGTGATGAAGGAAGTTCCGGAAAGGTTCCCCGGGTTGATGGACGGAGTGCCATTGAGGATGTCCGGAGTCACGTCCGGCTGACCTTCGCCCAGCGGCGGATTGCCATCCCAAGTGCCGGAGGACCAGCCGAAGTAGGTGGTGTTCGCTTGGCCGCGGAACTCCGGGGTGTAGATCCCCGTTCCTTCGTAGACGGCATAGGCCGCCTGCGCGACGGGCGCGCTAAGCGTCAGGGCAAGGGCAGACAGCAAAAACAGGGGGCGGCGGCAACGGCGGGGCGATTTCATGGCGTTAAGGGGCTGGCCGACGGCAGGGTGTCGGTGCCGGAAATCCTCCCCTCCCCCCGCGTCCCGCGCTCCCGCAACCTTGCCTTTCCCTAACGATGGATTGCCGGGGGAGAGAATAATCTGCAACCAGCCGCTACCCGACAGCAATTGGCCGCCATGCGCAAATCTTCTTCTTGCGACTCAATCGCAATTACTACCCAATCACCCCGTGTCCGCCCTGCTTCACGCCACGATGCTCCATGAAGGAGACGGAGTCAGCGTGACCGGGGTGGACGTGGATCTCTCGCAGGCAGTGGACTGGAGCCGCATTTTGCAACCCTCCTCCGGTCACTTGGTTCTCAATCTCGATGGGCACGCGGTCGTCCTCGGCACCCGCATCCGCTTGGGTATCGTCCCCGGCACCATCTCCTTGTTGAGACCGGGAGAAGGCGAAACCATCCACGCCAGCCGCCTCCCGGGCCGCCACCGCTTCATTGTCCTCGCCGCCTCCCCGGCCTGGCTCGTCTCCAATTTTGGCGACAACACCCTTCACCCTGTCCTCCGTGGCACTGAAACGCCTGAGGCTGCCCAGTTCGGCCAGCTCCGCTCCATGAATCTGGCGGAGCGCGACCTCAGCGAGCTCCTGCTCCAGCCCCCGGTCCCCCGCCCGCTCCGCTCCGCATGGTTCCGGGGCAAATCCTTGGAATGCTTCAGCCTCTTCGGCGGCGCCCCGCGCAGCGGCTCCGGCGGGAACGACCCGCTCCGCCAGCGCATCGATGCCGCCACCCTCTGGCTCCGCGAGCATTTCCGCGAGGACCTCGACCTCCACGCCGTCGCCCGCCACGTCGGCTGCGCGCCCCACTATCTCAGCCGCCTTTTTCGCCAGCACAGCGGTAAGACCCTGAGCCAGAAGCTCCGCGAGATCCGAATCGACCGCGCCGCCTCCCTCCTCCGCGACGGCGGCTGCAACGTCACCGAAGCCGCCTTCGAGGTCGGCTACAACAGCCTCAGCCACTTCACCAAAGCCTTCGTCGCCGAAAAAGGCCAACGCCCCTCCGACTGGCGCGTCAGCTGACCCGGGAGCGCGGACTTCAGTCCGCCCGAGCACTGGAAGATGCACTCTTCACTACCCGTTCCCCCCACTCTATAACCACTGCGTGGATCATAAAGGCCGATATACCCGAGGCTACCTCCCCCATTGCGACTTCCACGACTCCATCCAGGCTATTACCTTCCGTTTGGCCGATTCAGTCCCGAAACACGTTCTCGAATCATGGAGAAACGAAGCTCTCCGGGTAAAAGGCGACAAGCGAGCCGAGGCCGAAATCCGCAGGCGAATCGCCGCCTATGAAGACGCGGGGCACGGCAGCAGCATCCTTCGACGCGTCGAGATTGGCACCCACATCCAACACCAGCTTGTAGCGGGTCACGGAGTCCACTACCGGCTGATCGAGTGGTGCGTCATGCCGAATCATGTCCACGCCCTGATCTCCATGGAGGGCCGCTCCCTTGGCTCAATCGTCCAGACTTGGAAGGGAGCATCCGCCGCCGCCATCAACAAGCAGCTTGATCGACGCGGAACTCTTTGGATGCCAGACTACCATGACCGCTTCATCCGGGATGCCGACCACTTCCACGATGCCCGCATCTACATTCGCCGGAATCCGGTGAAGGCGGGGCTCTGCTTGGAGCCGCAGCTTTGGCCACTGTCCAGCGCGGGAACGAATTGGAATCCAGAGGCTGGAGCGGACTGAAGTCCGCGCTCCCGGGATCTAACCGATAGCGATTTCTATTGCGACACCGTCTCAATTGAAGTTCTTTCCGCCGCGTGCAGCCCGCCGCCCACGAAATCGATGGCCTCCTCCTGCCCCTTGCACCTGTTTTGGCCAAGGAAGCCGATGCCATTCTGGACCTTCGCGAACTCCTGATGAGCAAAGGCCATCCCGGCAAGTGCGTGCGCTGCTTCTTCCAGCTCTTCACCGCCGCCGGTTCCGTGGCGATGCCCCAGATGGCTCCGCTCATCGCGTGGCTGGAGGCCAACCTCGAAATCGCCGTCCGCGCCGATGGCCGCATGCTGGAAAGCCTGCCTGTGAAACTCGGCGAGGATGAGGACCTCGAGGCCTTCTGCATCCGCTCGATCGAGAAGGTCCGCTTCGACCGCGGCTTCACCGCACGCCGCGTGAATCTCGCCTTCCGCTACAAGGCCGCCGCCTGAGCCGCCGCGTTCCCCGCCGCCTGCCCGGTGGCGAAACAGGTGCCCATCACCCGGATCGATGCCTGCGCCTCATGGTCGCAGGAAATGCAGCGCCCCGCCACGAAGACCCGCTCCAGCGTCTCCGGCACCAAGCAACCGAGCGGAATTCCCGCCGGCAGATCGCCCTCCGCATAGCGCAGCTTCGGCCCTCGATTCGTCTCGCGCAGTTCCAGCGGCCAGGTCGCCAGCGCCACCTCGTCATCGTACCGCGCTCCGGAAAGAATCTCCTCCGCCCGCAGCACCTTCTTCCCGATCCAGCGCCGGCTCTCGCGAACTCCCGCCCGCACCGGCCACTGCGAGATGTAGGCACCCGCCCAGCTCTCCGCCTCACCCTTCAGGAAATCGATCGCCGCGGCCGCAATCGCCCGCCCGGCCGTTTCCAGACCGGATAGGCACTCGGGATTTAACGGATCATACTCCGCCTCCTTCCCCGAGAGATCGATCGTCCCGAAAATCTCCCCCGTCCGCCCGCTCGCACGGAAATGCAGGCCCAGCGAATCCTTCGTCAGGACCCCGCGCCGCACCCCCTCCACGATCCGGCCGGCCGTCACCAGTCCGCCCTCGCCGCCGCCCTGCACCGCGAAGACATACGCCGGCCGCTGCAAGCGCCCTCCCTCCGTGGTCGCCGTCTCCGCCTTCGCCAGCGCAGCGAAGACCGCATCCCCGCTCGCATCCACCACCACCTTCGCCCGCAACGGGAAGATCCCCCCGCGGCTCGCCACCTCCACCCGCCAGCCATCGCCCTCCGGCTCCGCCGCGATCGCCTCGCTATGGTAGAGCATCTTCACCCCGCTATCTAACAGAACCGCATCCGCGATCTTCACGAACTCCACCGGATGCTGCGGCAGCACCCACACCCGCCCCATCTTCACCGGACCGCTCCCGGTCGCACGCCGCATCCGCTCCTCCATCTCCGCGGGGAATCCCGCATTCGCCACCACCGGCCTCTCGCCTCCCGCCAGGTAGAGCCCGCAAAACGTATGTACGAGGGATGCCGTACCCATCCCGCCCGCATAGCCGTGCCGCTCCACCAGGATCACGCTCGCACCGTTCCGTGCTGCGCTCGCCGCCGCCGCCAGACCGGCGCTCCCGGCCCCCAGCACCAGCACGTCGCAGCCCTTCACGCCTGCCTCCTCCCGATCAGCGCCGCCAGATCCCGCGGCGTCCCCAGGTTCTCCCGGTCCGCATCCTGCGGTGCGATCACCGCTCCGAACTTTTCCTCCGCGATCACGATCAGCTGCATCACCGCCATCGAATCCATCCCCGCCGCGAAAAGGTCGCCCTCCACCGGAAAGCCGTCCGGCAAGTCGGCAATCCCTTCCTCACGGAGCATCTCGATCACCTCTTGCGGTGTGGGGGCAGCGGTCATTTCCGCACCCACGGGAACAAAGGCTACGCAGCCCCGCAAGCCCGCATGCACCACCGCCAGATCGTGCAAGATGCCACCTCGCACCATGCAAGACCATCTCTTCCTAACCGGATCAATCCTCGTAACCCATTGAAAAATCAAACGGCACACCGAATGCGATCAGTGATCCATGCCCCGAAACGGGCAAGCCAACCCTAGAATCACAACCATGAAAGCACCGTTCGTAACTTCGATCATCGCCGCCGCCACCTATGGCTTCCTCTTCACCGCCTGCGATTCCCGTCAGGAAGAAGCGCGCGAGGACGCCTTGGAAAACAAGGCGGAAGCCCTTGAGCAGCAGGCCAAGGATGTCCGCAAGCAAGGTGAAGCCGCTGCAGACGCCACGGAAAACGCCGCCGATACCGTCCGCAAGCAAGCCGAAGGTACCACCGAAGCCACCAAGGAAGACGCGGAAGCCCGGGCCGATGCTGCCGAAGACAATGCCGATGCCGTCCGCAAGGACGCCGAGCGCAAGGCCGATGCCATCGAAAACGAGGCTGATCGCACCCGCGAAGCCAAGTAATCGATCCTCGCACCACCACTCCTCACGAAAGGCCCTGCCGGAATCTACCGGTAGGGCCTTCTTCGTTCAGCGTCATCGCTCTAACAAACACCCCGCCGCCTGCTCGTTCCCGCCCAGCGTCGTCACCAGTGCCCTGCTCGCTCTGCCCCTTCGCAGCTCCTCCACCGCCACCACCACCTGCATCCCGGATGACGCGGTGAACGACTCGCCCAGCACTTCCCTAACAGAAAATCTCTCACCCTTCCATCCGGGCTCCGCCGCATCGAAGCGCGCCACCCCGCTCCGGCTATCCGCCAGCAAGGTCGCGCCATCATCGCTCGCCCCCGTCGCCGCCATCACCTCGCGCAAAGCCGCCGCCCGATCGCATCCAGGCCCCAAAGCCACCGGATCCGGTATGTTCGTGATCGCTGGACCCTCGCCATCCTTCTCCAGATACAGCGCCGCCGCCCCTTCCGCCGGCAGACATCCCTCCGCATAAAGATTCAGAGCCTCCGCCGAAAGCCAATCCAGTTCCTCCGGCACCACCACCAGCACGCCATCGCAGTCATCGCGCAGCAGCCACTCCGTCGCCACTTCCAGCGCCGTATAAATCTCCGCCGTATCGCCTAACAGCGTATCGTTCGGCGCCGTCGAATGGAACAACGCCGACAAGTGGCTCGAAGGCGCGTTGAACACCGTCTCCGGAAACAAAATTGGACTCGCCACCGCCGGATCCGCCAGTACCTCCCCGAAGAAACGGTTCGAGTAATTCACGCAGCCGTTCATCAGCGCGCAGATCACGCCAAGCCGGATCTCACCCGCCATCACCCTCTCCATCCGCTCCGGTCCCAGCGCCTCGATCGCCGCCGCCACCGCGAATTTCGACACCGGGCTCACCCGCCGCAGACGCGGACTCTTCGGCAGCGTCGCAGGCGCAGGCGGCACCCGCAGCACCGCCGTCCTCACCGCCTCATGCCCGGGAATCTCCCGCACGATCTCCCCTGCCTCCGGTCTCGCCCCGCCATCCAGCGCCTCCATCAGCGCAGGCACTCCCCACCCCGCAGGGCTAACAGCTCCGGTTCCCGAAATCGTGATGCGCGGCATAAACGTCAAAAGCTCAGAAATTCAAAACCCCAGCGACTCCACCGTTCGTTCCTTCTTCCATTCAAAGTTCAAACTTCAGAGTTCAGCCTTCAGAGTTCGAATATAAGCGTCGCATTCGCCCCGCCGAACCCGAACGAATTCGTCAGCACCCGCTGCACCGCCACCTCGCGCGGCTGCTGCACCAAATCGAATTTCACCGCCGGATCCATCTCCCGCACCCCCAGGCTCGCCGGCAGGAATTGCTCCCGCAGCGCGATCAGGCACAGCACGGACTCCACCGCCCCGGCCCCTCCTAACAGGTGCCCGATCGCCGACTTCGTGGAGGACACCTTGATCCCGCCCACCGCATCGCCCGCCCAGCGCGTGATCGCATTCGCTTCCGCCACATCATTCAGCGGCGTGCCGGTCCCGTGCGAGTTGATGTAGTCGATCTGCCCCGGCTCCAGCCCCGCGGCCCGCGTTGCCCGCTCCATCGTCGTCAGCGCCGCATCACCCTCGGGGTGCGGCTGCGTCAGGTGATGAATGTCCGTCGCCGCCGCATAGGAGAGCAGCTTTGCCAGCACCTTCGCCCCGCGCGCCTGCGCCCCCTCCAGCGATTCCACCACCACGAAGCCCGCCCCCTCGCCCAGCGCCAGACCATCCCGCGCCGCATCGAAAGGCCGCGGAATCCCGGACGGCGAAAGCGCCTGCAGCGAATCAAAGCCCGCGAAGACCAACTGGCACAGCGCATCATAGCCACCCGCCAGCACCCGCTCCGCCTTCCCTTCCGACACCATCTGGAACGCATGCCCGATCGCATTCGCACCGGACGCACACGCGTTCGAAAGAATCCGCAGCGGCCCCTGCACCTCCAGCGCCCGCATCATCGCCGCCATCTGGTACTGCGGTTGATAGGTCTCCACCCGCGTCAGCTGCTGCCGCCGCGAGCGCCCCTGCGTCGCCTGGAGATAATACTGCTCCCCCACCGGCATCGCCGCCGCGGAGGTTCCCACCGCCACCGGCATCCGCCCGCCGGAGAGCCCCGCCATCGCCAGCGCCTCCTGCGCCGCGATCAATGCCATCCGCGTCCCCCGGTCCATCCGCTGCCACTCGCGCCCGCCGATTCCCGCCACGCTCTCCGGCAGATCCACCTGCCCGGCCGTTCCCACCCGCTGCCGCGAGACATCGAAAAGCGTCACCGGCTTGAACGCCGTCCGCCCCGCCCGGAACCCCGTCGCATTCCCCGCCCAATCATCCCCCATCGAAGTCAGAATCCCCGCCCCCGTGATAGCTACAGGACGAAGGACGGCGGGATAGGAGCGATCGGCAGAGTAGGCCACGGGAAACAGATTCGAAGGCGACAACAATCAGGAAGCAGCCAAGGACCGCCCCCGGCTTTTCTAGGAGCCACGTGCCCATCTGTCCACGATCTCCTTCTCTCACCTACCTCCCGTGTGTTGAAACCCGCCCCATGGCGCAATTCTCCAAGACCTCCGCCGGAAATCACCGATGCTGACCACGCCCATGAAATCCCTTGCCAGCCTCCTGTTCTGCGGACTCGTCGCTTCGCTCGCCATCACCACCGCCCAAGAACCGCCAACCCGGCCGCGGGAACTGGATGCCCCCATCGTGCTCGGCCCCGACGACAAACCCGCCTATCCCGCCCCGCCCGAAGGCTACAACAAACCAAACGACAAAGGTCCGCGCGGGAAACTCGAGATGATCGAATACGACTCCAAGGTCGTCGGCACCAAGCGCAAGATGCAGGTCTACACCCCGCCCGGCTACACGGCGGATCAAAAGTATCCCGTGCTCTACCTGCTCCACGGCATCGGCGGCGACGAAACCGAGTGGCAGCGCTTCGTGAATGTCGATGCCCTGATCGACAACTTGATCCACGACAAGAAGGCCGAACCGATGATCGTCGTCATGCCGAACGGTAGGGCCCAGAAGGACGACCGCCCCGTGGGCAATGTCTTCGCCGCCGCCCCGGCCTTCGCCGTCTTCGAGCGCGATCTCTTGGATGATGTCATCCCCGCGATCGATTCCCGCTACAGCACCCGTGCCGACCGCGAGCACCGCGCTCTCGCCGGCCTCTCCATGGGCGGCGGGCAAACGCTCAATTTCGGCCTTACCCACCTCGATACCTTCGCCTGGATCGGCGCCTTCTCCGCCGCCCCGAATACCAAGCCGCCTGCGGAACTCGTCCCCGACCCCGCCAAGGCCACCAAGGAGCTGAAGCTCCTCATGATCACCTGCGGCAACAAGGACGGCCTCATCAATTTCAGCCAAGGAATGCATGCCTACCTGAAGCAACACAAGGTCCCCCATGTCTGGCACGTCGACGGCCACGGCCACGATGCTACCCACTGGGGGCACGCCCTCCGCGAATTCGCGCAGCGGATCTTCCGTTGATGCAAGTTCCTGGCGGGGCGACGGTAGTTCAGGAGAACCATGATCCGCTTTCCGACCCACGCCATCGCCGCAGTCGCCGCGCTCGCATTGCTGTCCACCCGCGCCACCGCGGAGGAGGCCGCCCTGCGCTCGGTGTTTCAAGACGACTTCTTGATCGGTGTGGCTCTCGGCAGCCGCGTGGTCGGGGGTCGGCAAGCGGAGGCGGAGACACTCGCCGCCCGCCAGTTCTCCTCGCTCACCCCGGAGAATGAGATGAAATGGCAGGCCCTCCATCCCGCCCCGGGCCGGTACCACTTCGAGGCCGCGGATGCCTTCGTCGCCTTCGCCCGGCGGCATCAGATGCAGCTCGTCGGCCACGCCCTGGTCTGGCATAGTCAGACTCCCGCCTGGGTCTTCCAAGACAAGGACGGCCAAGCGCTGGGCCGCGACGCATTGCTCGCCCGCATGCGCGAGCACATCCACACCGTCGTCGGTCGCTACCGGGGAAAGGTCAAGGGCTGGGATGTCGTCAATGAAGCGCTCTCCGATGGCGGCCCCGACCTCCTCCGCGATTCCCCGTGGCGTCGCATCATCGGCGATGACTACCTCGACCACGCCTTCCGCTACGCCCGCGAGGCGGACCCGCAGGCCGAGCTCTACTACAACGACTACGGCCTGGAAGACCCGCGGAAACGGGAGAACTGCCTCAAGCTCCTGCGCGGCCTCCGCGAGCGCGGCATCCCTGTCGATGGCGTCGGCACCCAGTCCCATTTCCACCTGCATCACCCGCCGCTCCCGGAAGTCGAAAAGACCATCACGGCCCTCGCCGGTCTCGGCCTGAAGGTCATGGTCACCGAGCTCGATGTGGATGTCCTTCCCTCCCGCGGCGATCCGGGGATTGCCGACATCAACCGCCGCGAAAAAGCCGAGCCTGCGCTCGATCCCTACCCCGGTCCCCTCCCCGATCCGATCCAGGAAGTGCTCGCCCGCCGCTATGCCGGATTGTTCCAAGTTTACCTCCGCCATCGCGACGCCATCACCCGCGTCACCTTCTGGGGCCTCGACGATGGCCGCACCTGGCTGAACCACTTCCCCATCCGCGGCCGCACGAATCATCCCCTCCTCTTCGACCGCGCCCTCAAGCCGAAGCCCGCTTTCCACGCGATCCTCGCGCTTAAGGGCTCCTCTCCGCCCTCAGAAACGGGGAAGTGAGACGTATTCTGTTAGATCGGCTCGGGGGTTTCTGTCACCCTCGCAGCCTTTCATCTCAATTCCCCTCCCTTGGGATCCATTATCCATTCCTTAACTCCGCCTTCATAGTAATGGCAGAAAAACCTCCGCATCGCATCTACCAAATGCCCTTCGCCAGCGTCTACCCCCACTACATCGCCAAGGCCGAGAAGAAAGGCCGCGAGAAGTCCGAGGTCGACACCATCATCCGCTGGCTCACCGGCTACACCCAGAAGCAGTTCGAAACTCACCTTAGAAAGGAAACCGACTTCGAAAACTTCTTCCAGAAGGCACCCGCCATGAACCCCGCCCGCACCCAGATCAAAGGCCTCATCTGCGGCATCCGTGTCGAAGACATCCAGGAGCCCCTCATGCGAGAGATCCGCTACCTCGACAAACTCATCGACGAACTCGCCAAGGGCAAAGCCATGGAAAAGATCCTCCGCTCATAGCGACGCAGCCGCCTTGGACTGGTCCAGTCTGCAGCCCTGAAGCCACTCCGACTGCCCGTCATCAAGGGTACGTAGTCCCGCCTTCAGGCGGACGAAGCCATCTGCCACTCCACCTCACCTTGATGCCTCTCCATCCGCGGCTGCGCCGCCTTGGACTGCGCGCAGCCTGCTGCCGCTTTCGGCAGGCAGCCCTGCTGCCGTGAAGCACCTCGCCAGCCAACACCCGCCTCACGCTCCCCCCATTCGCGGCGCAGCCGCTGTGGAGTGCGGCGAGCATCGCCGCATTGGATCGCGTCCGCCCCCACATCGCCATGTCGAGCCCCCCTCAAGCGCCCCCGCCACCTTCCGCCCGCCTCGCCTCCCGCATCATCCTCCTCGATGACCGGAACCGCATCCTGCTCCTCCGCGCCTGCGAGCCCGCCACCCGGCATATCTTCTGGCTCATGCCCGGCGGCGGCCTCGATCCCGGCGAGACTTTCGAACAAGCCGCTCTCCGCGAACTCCACGAGGAAACCGGCATCACCGCCCCCATCGGCCCCTGCGTCTGGTATCGCCGCCACCTGCACCTCTGGAACGGCCGCGAGTCCGACCAGTTCGAGAAGTTCTTCCTCGTCCGCATCCCCTCCGCCACGGACATCGTCCCACCCCAACCTGATAGCTACATCAGCGACCATCGTTGGTGGACTCTCTCCGAATTGACCGGCACCACCGACGACTTCGCCCCGCGGCAACTCCCCCGCCTGCTCCCTCCCATCCTCCGTGGTGATATCCCCTCCGACCCTCTCGATTGCGGCATCTAACATCTCGCTTCCAGACTCCCCTTCCCCCCACCACGATAATCGCACTTCCTCCTCCGCATGATCGTTCCCGACTACTGGGCGGAAGCCCGCAAGCAACATCGCGAGCCCGGCAAGCAAGTCACCGTCCGCCGCCTCGGTTGGTCCACGCTCAGCCAAGCGGATGCCCTCGAAATGACTGAAGCTCGCGCCACCGAGGCACTCGCCCGCATCCTCTCCGGCGAGAAGCTCGACCGGCGCGAAAGAAAGACTCCCTACAACGGCGCATCCGGAGTGCCCATCCGCGAGGAAGTCCTCTCCCGCCACGGCGACGAAGTCATCACGCGCAATTCCTACGGCGCGCATTGCCTCAATACCCCACACGCCCTCTTCGCGGATATCGACTTCGACTCGGGCGGCCACTGCCGCACCACCCTTGCCCTGATCATCCTCCTGGCAGTGCTCTCCATTTTCGCCGGCTTCCACTTCCACAATTGGGGCCTGCCATTTGCCGTCTTCGTCTTCTTCCTCCTGCTCGTCGATCCCCTGGCATCCTTCATCCATCGCGCGGCCCGGGCAATCCGGGGCGGCTCCGAACGCATCGCCCGGCGCCGTATCGATCGCTTCCTCGCCACCCGTCCCGCATGGAATCTCCGCCTCTACCGCACCCCCGGCGGCATGCGCCTCCTTGCCACGCATCAAGCCTTCGAACCCTCCGCCCCGGAGGTCCAGGAATTCTTCTCCGCCGTCGGCACCGATCCCGTTTACGTCCGCATGTGCCTCAATCAGCAATGCTTCCGCGCCCGCCTCACGGCCAAGCCATGGCGCATCGGCATCTCCTCCCACATGCGCCCGCGGCCCGGAGTCTGGCCCGTCGACCCATCCCGCCTCCATCTCCGGAACGAATGGATCGCCCGCTACGAGCAAGTCGCAACCGGCTTCGCCGCCTGTCACTTCCTCGAGGCCATCGGCTCCGGCACCGTCCACGACAGCATCCGCTCCGTCATCGACCTCCACGACCGCGAATCCAAATCCCAACACCGCGACCTCCCCATCGCCTGAACCAAGCGTATGTTTCTGTCCCAACGGGACTATGCAACAAAGCCCGAACTCGCCGACGCAGGAGCCCCCCCGGAATCGCGCCCGCATCACTCTACCTCGAAGAGGTCACCCACGTGAGCATCCCCCCTGCCGCTCGACAGAAGACCAGCCCCTCTGATGTCCCAACGGGACTGCACAACAAAGCCCGGGGTTGCCGACGCAGGAGGCTACCCCGGAATCGCCCGCCCGCATCATTTTACCTCGATGATGTCGCCCACATGCGCCCCCCGCCGCTCGACAGAAGACCTGCCCCCTCTCTGTCCCAACGGGACTACGCAACAAAGCCCGGGGTTGCCGACGCAGGAGGCTACCCCGGGATCAACCACCCGCATCATTCTACCTCGAAGAGGTTGCGCACGCGAACATCCTCCCCCTTGCCGCAAAATGGCCACATCTGATAGATAAACCCGGATCCCATGCCCCAATCCTTCTCCGCCGTTTATCTCCACGTCGTCTTCTCGACCAAATCGAGAGCACCCTATCTCGCCGACAAAGAGCTCCGGACCCACCTCCACCGTTATCTGGCGGGGATCTCCCAAAACCTCGATTGCCCCACGCTTCTCATTGGCGGCGTGGAAGATCATGTACATCTCCTCGCTCGCCACTCCCGGACGATTTCCCAATCCGATTGGATCAAGGAACTGAAACGCGCATCAAGCCTGTGGATCAAAACCGACCACCCCGCACTCCGCGATTTCGCGTGGCAATCTGGTTACGGAGTCTTCTCGGTGAGCATCTCCCAATTGGACAAAGTCCAAGCATACATCGCCAACCAAGAGGAGCATCATCGGAAGCAGAGCTTCCAAGACGAGTTCCGCGCGATGTTGAAAAAGCACCACATTGACTGGGACGAAAAATACGTCTGGGACTAACCCACCGGGAACAACACCCACCCTCTTCCCCTGTCCCAAAGGGACCTCACAACAAAGCCCGGGGTCGCCGACGCAGGAGGCCACCCCGGGGTAAGCTCATCCCACACCTCCTGAACCATGCCACGCCAAATGTCGCCTGAACAGGAACGCGAGTATTTAGAACTGCTCTCCTATCTCGGCTACTACTGCACTCGTATCTGGGGCGTGGATCGAAACTCCCCGGACCACCCCGCAAACGTGGCGGAAAACATTGCCGCCACCCACGGCCGTTCAAAGGCGCTTCAGGGCCTCCGACAAGCCGTCAATGACACCATCGAGAACCTCGCCGACCAACCGCTCGATTTCATCCAAGGTCTCGATTCCGAACTCCGCGAACGAGAGATCATCACCTTCTCCGAGATCCGCTGCCGCTATGCATCGGCCTATCGACGAATCTTGAAGCGCGGAAGGATCAAAACAGAAACGGAGCACCACATCATCGCCGGGATCTTGGCAGACTCCACCATCACCTTGGACGACCAGGTACGCGCAATGCTCGCCGAACTGATCACACGCCACGAGCGGGACCCCTGATCATCCTGTCGTCGTAGCACAGCCAACTCGGATCGCAGGCGGAGCTAAGCAGGCACAGAAATCCATGGAATGGATCGCATTGATATCTTGTATTCACAACATCAATCATCGACGATGGCGGCTCCCTTCGACAAATATCATCCTATGCGATACTGGAGAATGCAACTTCATCCATGCGATTCATCTCGCGCCACCCAATATGCATGCCGAAGCCTTTGTGCTGGCTATATCGGTCTGGATTTTCTTACCGAGGCAGGGGATCTGCTGAGCGATGCCACTCGAGAAATTGAAACGGGACAGAGCGACTACGTGGCCTTCGCAACCCAAATGGCGATCGGAGACCGAGTCCTAATCATGGCTCACCACTTTCCCTTGGCAGTCTGTACTGTCGCCGGTGAATATAACTACATCCGCCATACCTCGGAAGATCTCGGAATCTGGTTTAGACACTTCCGCCGTGTAGAGCAGGTGATTTTCTATGGGGATGCTGCCACCAATGCACATTCGTGGCCGAGAATTGTCATGACAGACACCATCTCTCCGCTTCACGACCCGAACTCCCAATCCTACCGTCTCATCGAGTCGCTGACGAATACCGAAGGCAGCGAAGCCGCCCCGGCGGAGCCCACCGCCTGAGCCGAGCATGATGGCTCATGGCCACACCTCCCCGCGGGAGATTCATTCAGCCTCTGATGCCCCAACGGGGCTGCACAACAAAGCCCGGGGTTGCCGACGCAGGAGGCTACCCCGGGATCGACCCCGCGCACCATTCTACCTCGAAGAGGTTGCGCACCCGAACGTCCACCCCTTGCCGACAAACAACCGGATCTGATAGATAAACCCGGACTCAATCCCTCTCCGTCGTTTATCTCCATGTCGTTGATGAACACGGAGCGAGCCGCAAGATCCCGAGCCGAACACGGCCGCAACCTGCTCGAGGTAGCCATACCAGACGGCTGTTACCACGGGCAGGCAGCCCCCGCCGGGTCAGGCGGCATCATTCTGTAATCCTCCTCCACCCGCTCGAAGCTTCAAAAGCCTCCAGCCTTCCGGAGTTCTTCAACCGCCCCTCCCAATCCGCTTTCGGCTTCATGCCCAGACCGCCGACGAAAGCTTCTAAACCATTCACCCAAGAGATCGGATCACCCTCCAGATCGCGCTCGCTCCACTCGAGTTTGCTACAACCGAAACAAACCGCGAGCCTCGAAGACACACCATTATCCGAATGAAACTCGATGCTGTGGCGCGGTGCAGCAGCACAGAAGCTGATCACCAGCGGCTCGGAAGCATCCATCGCGCGAAGCGTTTTTGACAATTCATCCCTTTGCTCTCCATTCAAGGGAACTCGCGCATACTCGACCGTCGGAACCTCATCGCTTGAGTAGATGCCATCTTCCCCGGGGCTATAGATCTCTAGGAAGTCGTTAACATGCGAATGTTCCACCACTTCGATCCTCGAAGCATTCGTAACCGCAACCACCAGCGCCTCGCGAAACTCACGCTTGGCCTTTACATCAGGATCCTCCGGCTTGGAGCAAGAGGAAGCGCAGGCGACAAACAATGCGGGTACGACCGCAAAGTTGAAGATCCGGGAGTAACTCATCTCCTGTTAAGAAGCTGTCTGAAAAATGGTCAGGCGTCGATTCTTGCGAGCATGCGCTTGGTCATGGAGAGATAGATCAGCGCTTCCGAATGTTCGATCCTTACCTCGTGGTCGCGGATCAAACGACGGGA
>NZ_JAPDDR010000025.1 GCF_025950095.1 Luteolibacter rhizosphaerae
GGTGGTTTGTTTTCTCCGGCCCGCTCGCCCCGCCGGTTCGCGTGCGAGCCGGTTCATCCGAAGAACCTCGCGTAGAGGTCCCATGTGCAGAAAAATATCCAAGTTTTCCGCCCGTCAAGAGGCAGGCAGAAAAAAATTTAATGCCACTTATGGGCCTCCAGAATCTGGGCTATCGGAGACGCTCAAGGTGAGGCTGTGATGCGGTTCGCCACCTCTACGTCCGTGCTCATTATGGCCCGGTGAAGATGGCCCTCCACCGCTCCATCACCTTCTGGTCCGGCATCCTTGCGATGGGGTTTATCTGCTGGGCGTGGTGGGATTCCTATCATTCCACATCGGGGTTCAGATATGGGCATGTTGCCGGAATGAATTCCGTAGGAGGGGTATTGGTGGAGCGAGATAGTCACCTCGAAAGCAATGTGACTTTCCGAAACCGGGGTTACCCGCGGGTCCGCCCTCAGGCCACGCCACCCCCTTTCTTTCTACGGGGTGCCGACCAAGCATTGTTAGCCGAGCGCACAGCTGGGATTGAAACGTCCGGACGTCCGTCTCTACTGGAATACGGCACGGATAGATATCGGTGGTCTCCATCTGACCACTGGGGGTTTTTCATCCCCCACTGGCTCCTCCTGCTCACATTGGCTCTACCCTGGTCCGCCCTTCTGCCCTGGCGGGCGAGGCGGAGGCGGAGAGCCATCACATCCGTTTGATCCTCTTGCGCTGACTCCTCCACTTCGCGGCAAGAACGAGGAGCCACCCCCAAAAAAGCATAGCCAGAACAAGCTGGACCGGCAAGGCGAGGCGCGAGGCGCCCACAATCGATTTCCACTCTGGGTAAGCGAGAAACGAGAACACGAGCACGCCGATCCAGAAAGTCTTCCAGCACCAGAGCTGACGGGGCTGTATGATGCGACGAAGGGTAGCACCGCGGTCATGCAGCCCCCCTTGATGACATCGTAAGGATGGATATTCTCCCTTATGGTCACGCTGAAGGAAGCAGAAGGTTTTGCAGAGCTCGGGCTCTGGCAGGACGCTTGGGACACGATCGACAAGCTACCTGCAGACGAGAGGATGAAGCCGGCCGCTCTGCGGCTGAGACTGGTGATCTGCCCATACCTCGAAGCCTGGGGGCCGGGCGCCGCAGTGGCGAAGCTGCTATGCGGCGGGGACGAGACGGACCGCAAGACCGCGGGCTGCTATTACCGGGATCTTGCGAAGCTATACATCGCGCATGGTGAGATCGATTCCGCCCGCGTGGCACTCCGGGACTGCGTCGAAGCGTGGCCGGAAGTACGGCCCGAGCTGCTGGACGACCCGGTCATCGCGCGGCTCCTGTGACACTTATTCAATCGCTTTCTGTGGGAGTTGTATCTGGTGCCAATCGCTCTTCCTCCACCCACGAAGCGTGTTCTCCTCGATCGACGAGGTAGAGAGGGAGCCCTCCGCTCACGGCGTGGTCCATGACTGTTCCCGCGGACCCTTCGTTCGCCCCGCTGGTTATTCGCACGGCGTCTCCGTGCTGGTACTTCTGGTTGATCACCCCCCGGTATGGGGCCGGAATGCCCCATCACGAAGCTAATCCCGAAAGTGAAGCTCCGCACTTTGCCGGGCGGGCTGCGGACCAGGATGCATTCCCGTGTGGAACCAATCCAACATGCCACCAGCGCGCGAGGTTACGGAGGCGGAATGCTCGTCAGCTTGAGAGTAACCCGATCGGTCCGATTCGCACCGTCCCCGGCCTCCGAGATGAATGGGGCCCCTCGCCCGTAGCCATCCTTGCGAGCCTCCACATACAGCTGTCTTTCGCGCCATCCCCGCACTTGAAAGTTCCCTTCGGAATCCGTGGCGACGGTCTGACCGGGCCCGCTTCCACCGGCCAAGGCCCCAGCATCCCCGCGGGAACTTTGATGGTAGTCCACCGAGGCTCCCGACACCGGTTTCCCTTCTTGATCGACCACTCTGCCGTACATCCGTACGGGGGGATTGAACGCCACGCCGACGCCGAGAAGGATCAAGCCACCGACCACAATGCCCGCAATAATCCGCCTTCGGTGGGAAGTTCCTCTCTGGCGATCACTGGGACGGGACGATCTGGAATAGGCAGGTGCGGACATGTTGAGGGGGGGGTCGAGGGCGGGCGGGCGCGGGTTGTCTCCCTTCGCGGGGAATGCAATAATACAAGCAGCCACCCTCACATTAGCACGGGGGTCAAGGAGGCAGGGAAAGCGATGATAATATGAAGGAAATTTTCGCTCTACTCAAAACCTCGCCTACCGATGTCTGATGGAGATTATGTTCCGCACTCAAGAAACTGCCACCGAGAGTCAAGCCGGTCTGCTCAAAGCCGCCGAGGCGTTCCTCGCCGAGAGGGCGCTTCTACAACGCCCGGATCAGGGCCCATATTAGCGCTGAGACGGAGTTTGTGACAATGCACGACCTCAGGGGCTTTCCGTCTTCAAGAAGTCACAGCACCTCCACAAAAACCGCATCGATCCGCCGCCCTTCGAGCGGCTCGACGTCCGGAAACTCCGGATTGATCGACTTCAGTACAGGGACCTTGCCGAACCGGGCATGCTCCTCGTCGCCGTTGGCCTTCTCGTAGTCGAAGAGCTTCAACGTCGTACCGAAGCCATCGTTGTAGACCACGATGCTCCCCTTCTTCGGGAAGCCCTGATCCTTGAAGGCCTTCACGATGATGGTCGAGCCGTCCGGCACCGTAGGCAGTTCCACAATCTTTTACCGCGCATCCATGATCCGCTTGGCATTGGCCACCACGGCATCTCGAACGAAGTCCTGCAAGCTGCTGTAGCCTTCTTGGACCATTGCACGCCGTATCACCTTGGCGTCCTCGTAGGAGTACTGCGGCGCGCCTAACAGATCATCGCACATCAAGCGCTCAATGAGCTTGAGTGTTGGGGGCGGAATGGGGCGCGGCTTCCCCGAAGCGAGCCATCCGGAGACGGTTGTTGGGTGAGCTCCGGTCTGCTCGGCGAGCCACTCTCTGGTACGCTCTGATTGCTTCAGCCAATCTAGAATTTCGGGAACCGTGATGTTCTCGTCGGGCGTCATTGGCGTTCAATCTATCAGCAGTTTGCTAAACCACACGTTCTATTTTCTGTAATCTGCTCTTTTCCCTTGCTCGCGGCAGCAAATCGCTGTCTTGCGGGACCATGAGACAGCAAATTACTGCCTCGGCGGTGTTGCCAGAGTGGGCCGAGGGACTTCCTGCGGAGGTAGTTAGCACCGTGCGCCAAGAAGCAATGCGCCGCCGGATCGCTCCGGCAGCCCTAGTGAAGGAGTGGACCGTTCAGGCGGCTCGAGACTTCACCCGAGATTCACCTACCCAACCCGAAGTAGTCACCGCCCGATGACCACCGCCCTCACCATCCCGGATCTCATCCGTCTCATGCGGGACACCGCAGCGCGCGCATGGCAGCTCCGCTCTCACCGCCTCTCCGGAGAAACCGATGCCGTGCTCCTTGGCAAGCTCACCATGCTCGATGTGATCGGCGACATGCTCTTCACCTCGGACCGGACCTTGAGCCCTGCCGAAGAGCGCGAGTTCCAAGCCGCCAAGAATCAACTCGGGCGAGCTTGGGAGCATCTAACAGCCTCTGCCGATCGGCAGGAAGCTATCTCTCGGGAGGCTCGGGCGGCAGTAGCGACGATAGATCAGGCCCGAGCTCTAGCACTTCATGGAACTTGGCGATCACCGTTGGGACGGCGACTCGCCCGCCTCCTGGTCCCGGTTCCCCGGTGGTTTTGTGGACGACGCTCTGCACGCGGTACTGCTCCATGCCCAGAAGGATGTCCTCTCCTCTCACCGGCACCCGCAGCATCCACAGGATCTCGATACGGTCACTCGCGGATGACGAAGTGCGGTCCTGAAGAAGCACGGGCACCGCAATCCACGGCCCCTCCTGTTCGCCCGGGCTGATGTCCGCATCAGGCATCCACCCTCCCTCTCAATTTTCCTCAATTCCCGCAACGCCGTTCCTTGCCATGACCTTCGCCAGCCTACCACCTGCAGACCGCTGGGCCGTGCTCGACCGCGAGCTACCCCGGTTAATCGCGAATCATGTGACTGCTGCCGCCGTCGATCCCTCGGATGAGATCTGCGTCGCAGAGATCGCTGCCAAGCATGGCATCGGCGAGCGCGCCATGGTCACCCGCCTGCAGGACCTCGGCGGTAAGCCCTACCAGATCGGCAAGGGCTGGTTCATCCGCCGCAAGTCCTACGTCACCGTTCTTGAATCCGCCGAGCGCTCCCGCGGCTAATCCACCGTCGCCCTTTCACTTTCACCATCACCGTTTGAAAACCTATGAATGCTCCAGCATCCCAGCCCCATGCATCCGCCGGCAAGGCCGCGGAACTTGCCGAAGCTCCCGCCACCCCCGAGCCCTTTACCCCGGGGGGCTTCGCCTACTTTCACGAGATCCCCGTCTCGGAGGAGCTCTACGCCCTCATCCAAGACCGCAGCTTGGAATATGAAGTGCCGGTCGAAGCGATGGCGGGCCTCCTGGTCAGCTTCGGAAATCAACTCGTTTTCAACGAGAACGCCGCGGACACCGTCCCGATCTCGAACTTGAGCACGAGCCGCTTCACCAGTGGGGGCATGATCTGGAAGGCTCTCGGGCTGAAACAGCAGCACACCCCTTTCCTCGTCCCCGCAGCCCTCTCCCAGAATGATATGTACAACATCTGGACGGGTTCGAGGGCGGTGGGCTCCACCGCGGAGGAATGGGCGGGCCGTCTCGCCGTCATTGGTAGTGAGGTCCTCGGGAATGCAGATTTCCTGCGCGTTTACGTATCCGTCGGCGGCCTCATCGGCAGGCTTGCGGATGGCTACCACGGCCGCCTGCTCTCGGACTCTTACGGGAACCGATTCGACGCAGACGAGCCCGGCACCTACCGACACATCAAGCTCGATCCGAAGGTGGCACAGCGCGCCGCCGCTGCGGCCGCCTCCCGCGGTTTGAGCGTGGAGGCCTACATGGCGGAACTCGTCGCGAAGGGGAAGCTCAAGCCCGAGGCGCCGAAGCGCCGGAAAGCTGCGCCAAAAGCCTTCAAGGCCTTCGCCAAGAAGCTCGCCGCGGAGGCAGAGGCCACGGATCAGGAAGCCAATGCGCGCCTCGGCATCGAGCCTCAGGCGGCGAGGAAGCGCCCCTCCCGCAAGCGCGCCCCCGCCCGCCATTAGCTCCGGCGTTTCGCGTGGAACGCCCCGCCCCCCCCCCCGCCGCATTCATCGTCTCACCCTTCGTCCTCCCTCTTTGATCGCCCACTGCATCGCCCTAGCCCGTGGAATATCTCAATCTCGAAACTCACGTTTTCCGCTCTCCTGAATTCATCGGCGCGGATCCTGCCCAGCGCGGCACTTGGATCGCTCTCCTCGGCTGGTGCGCGTCACAAGAGAACGGAGGCCGCATCGCCGCCTGCCGCGCGTGGAAGGACCGCATGTGGCAGCAGCTAGTCGGCGTCACTGCGGAGGAAGTCCTCGAGGAATCGCCCCTATGGACATGGGAAGGTGAGGATCTCGTTATCGTCCACTATCCCCTTGAGCAGGAGCTCGCCCTCCATGCCCGCCGGGAGGGCAATGCGAAGGGCGGCCGCGCCACCTCCGGGGCCAAGGCCGCCGCAGTCCGTCTCAATGGTAGCCAAGGTGGTCGACCGCCGAAGATCGCAGCCCCCTCGCCCTCTGGTGAAAACCCAAGTCAAACCCAAGAGGGGGGCCTAGCGGGAAACCCAAGTCAAACCGAAGCGCCGACCCAAGATAATCCCAACGTAAAGGAAGGTAAGGTAAAGGAAAGTAAGGGAAGGGAAACGCGCACGCGCGATGCCGATCCCCCTCCCCCCGCTTTGTCGCCGGCGGAGTTGAAACCGATCGACCGCGTGAAGGCGGAGCTCGGTGCCATGTGGCCGGAAGCACCCCGCGCTTGGACTGGCCGGGATGACCACGGCCTCTGGGACTCGCTGCCCGTCCTCGCCGAGTTCAGCCAGGACGATTGGCTCGCATGCCGCTGCTGGGTCCAGTGCCCCCAGCGCATCCGGGATCGCCCCCTGTGGCCCCGGGACCGCATCGAGTTCGTCGCGAATGCGGGGCAGGCCATCGAGACGATCCGCAAATGGTGGAGCGTCGCGGGGCGCAAGTGGTGGGGTGCCCGGCAAAGCCGCGAGCCTCCCGCTCTCATAGCCGCGCTCCCTCCCGCCTCTGCTCCGGAGCCGGACTACGACCCGGCCGCGGTGTGGGATGAAATCAAGACCGCCTCCGGCACCTCCGCCGCATGACCGCTTGCCCCGACTTCACGCCACCTCCGCTCGAGCACTCCTCCTCTCGCCCTCGATGAATCTCAAGCTGCCCCGCTCCTACAAGCCGAAGCTTCCTCCGCGGGAAGTCATACTCCTCGATTGCCTCTGCCGCCTCGATCTCGAAGGCAGCGGCATAGTGGATGCCACACCATCTACGATTTCCACCGTACTTCAGGTTTCTGTTTCGGAGGTGGAGGCGGACCTCGCGTCGCTGAATGGTCGCAAGGTTCTGCTTATGGGTTCCAAGCAGTTCGCCATATTGTCGCGAATTTCAAGGAACCTTAAACAAGAGCGGGATCGCAATCGCATCCGCAAGAAGCGGGGCGGCTCGGAGGACTGGACCTTTCACCGGCGGGTCGCCCGTGCCTTCCCTTCGCTGCGTGAGGGTTACCGCCCAGCCTCCTACAACCGGCCGGCCGTCTTCGAGTCCTTGTTGAGGGAGCACCCCCACTACCATCGCCGCCAGTGCCCTGCCGATGTCGAGATCCTCACTGAGGCCTGCTACCCCGGAGAACTTTGCACCGTCCTCACTTTCATCGCCGAGCAGCAATCCGCCAACCGCACGCCCGTCCTCCTCTACACCCGGAAGGCTATTTACGTCGGCGTCCGACGCTCTCCGAAGAGGTGATCCGCTACTGGGGATTTCCCCTGCTTGCCGCCGCGATCACCTATGGTCGGACCTGCTTTAAATCGTCCACGGAAAGCCTCCCCAGCTGGCTTGTGAAGGTCACCGTCTGACTCGCCCCCTGCTGTTGTCCCACACCCGTGATTTGGTGATCACCGGTGTCATAGACGCTGACATCACTGCCGATCCGGACCGCCAGGCGGCGTGCAGAAGGGAATACCGCGTAAGCCATTTCGTTCTGAGATCCTGAGGACCCGGGTTTGCCTAGATTCGTTGGCCACCATTCTTGACCACTGGTAATCCTGTCGTCGGGCTCAAGCCTTTCGAAAAGCGTCTCACCTCGCCCCATCGCCCCAGAGATCTGTTCGCAGATGGTGGCCACCTTCGTCTTCAGGGCGTTGTTGAACATGTCGCTGACCATGGTCATTCCCCCGCGCATCCACTGTCCGTAGCCGAGCTCCCGGGTGCTGAACTGGGCCATGGTGCCATTCCCGGCCTGCACCGCCTTGATCATGGAGATTGTGGTCTCGTGTTCGATGCCGTGCTCGTCTTGCAGGCGGCGGGCTAGATTTCTTCCGGATTCCGTAAGTTGATTCATGGCCTGAATCATTCGCATCGGTGATCGATCGCGTCCAGTTGCCTTCATCCGCGGAATGCCTGCTCAGGGTAAGTGAACGCCCCGAATCCCCGCCTCATGCTCCTCACGGATCACGGATCACCCGGCACTCTGATGCCGCATGAATCCGCGATTCCTCGCCTTCATATCCACCCTCGCCGCGGTGGCCTCGGCCATCGGCGGTGCAGACCTCGCGGGCTTTGTCAGCCTGCTTCCGGAGAATTGGGCGGCCTTCTGTGCCGTCGCGCTCCCTGTCGTCGCTGCCTTCAAGCACTTCCTCGATATCTTCGGCGACTATGCCGATGACGGGAAGCGCAACCACAGCTTCAACCCGACCTTGAAGCTCGTGCCCATCGTCATGTGGCTGACCCTCGGTGTCCTCGCTTTGCCGCTCTGCTCCTGCAGCGGCATCAGCGCCGGCCTTACCGGCCAAGCCACGGAACCCGTCGCCGTCAGGCGCGAGGGAGGCGAGCCGGTCAACGTGGTCAAGCGCGACCTAATCCTCGCCGAGTCCGGCCCGCCCGCCACCGTCTACGGCCTCTACGATGTCGGCCAGATCGCCCGCCTCACCGGCAAGGTCGTCGGCACCAAGTAAGCAAGGAGGGGGTGCGTCCCGCGCCCCTCCTTCCTCTCTCCAATCGCGGGCGAAGGTTCACGCCGCGGCCCATTACCGCCAGCGCGCGGGTTCGAGTCCCGCCCCGCCACCCCTTCTCTTTCCATGAAGGTCCTCGAAGATCAATGGCTCTCCGATGCCAAGCGCCTCAAATATCCCGCCGGGCCGGAGATGAAGATCCGCCGCTTCGGGATCGCCCACTTCACCGCGGGCGCTGCCGCGCTTTCCTCCTACAATTTCTGGCTCTCCGGTGAAGCCCGCGGTGCAGAGGCTCATGTGATCATCGATCGCGATGGCACGGTCTATCAGATCCGTCCCTTCAACCAGCGCTGCGATCACGCGGGCACCTCCACCTGGAGCGATCCCAAGACCGGCCGAGTCTTCACCGCGCTCAACTCCTGCACGATCGGGGTCGAGTTCGCCAATGCAGGCGACTCCGCCCGTGCCGATGGCACCGCCTTCACCCGCTTCAAGCTTCCCGCCGGAGTCATTCAGGCCAGGCACAAGAACGGCGGCCCGGTGAAATCGTGGGAATGCTACCCGGAGCCCCAGATCCTCGCTGGCATCGCCGTCTTCAAGGCGATCACCGCCCGCTACAATCTCGATGACCTCGTCGGCCACGAAGATATTGCCCCCAAACGCAAGGTCGATCCCGGCCCCGCCTTTCCCATGACTCGCATCCGCCTCGCCTGCGGCTTCCCCGCTTCCATCTGACCCCATGGGCCAATTTATCGACCAACTCGAGCGGCTGCTCAACATGGGCTTGGCTCCCATCGTCGGGATTCTCTTGCTCTTCTGTCTCGCCCTTGCCGGGGTGGTCGCCACGTTGGCCGCCTTCGGCTTCAAATTCTTCATGGGCGAGCGACGCCGTCACGACGCCCTGCTTGCTCAGCGGGACAAAGAGCGCAGCGAGGAGCGCGTTGTAATCGAGTGCCGCCTGTCGGCATCGGAGACTCGCCACGAAACTTGCGAGCGCGATAGGGAAACGCTCCGGGCCGAGGTCGCCACACTAGGGGAGCGGGTCACCCGGTTCACTGCTTGCCCCAAGCGGGATTGCTCCAATCGCCTCCCCTGACAGCCGCTAAGAGATAGACTTAGATCTCATTCTGCGCATACAATTCGCTAGCGGCCCGGAAAGAGCGCTGCTTCGGTGCGGGCCGTGCTCCCGCGCCGTACTTCTATCGCGTGACGATCCCTGAGGGGCTCATTTTCGAGCTCGCAGTGGTGGTGGCCGAGTCGGTGCCTGCGACTGAAGCCTACGCCGTGGCCAGTCGCTTCATCCGGGATTATGTCGCGCACGAGTGGGAGTGGCGTAGCGAGGGCCCGGCCCTCATCCGGCCTACCACCGGTCCACCGCGAATCCAAGTGCCTCCGGACGCGTTTCACTTCAGTCGCGGGGTCGTATGGTGCCTAGGTTACGATACCGTAAGCTGATGATCACATTAGTTCTTTAATCAGCGGGTCCTCGAGCAAAACGGACCGGTAGGCTGGCGAGGTCTCCGCAGCAATCCGAGCGGCCTCGATAGCGCCTTCGCGGTTCCCGCTCTGCAGCCGGTGCGCCGCCGTTTTGTGGAAGAACTTTGCGGATTCGATCTGGTCGTCCTCCCCTCCGTTCCTCACGAAGAGAGCGATGTGCCAACTGAGTTCCCAAGCTCCGAGCATGAGACAGCAGGCCAAGCGCACCCTCTGCGCTGGCATATCCCGCCCGTGTCGCTTGGTAGCGATTCGATGACATCCCAAGCATCGTGCCAGAGCCCGAGTTCGGCCAAACCTTCAGCTTCAAGGATCGCGTCCATGGGGAGGGGGTGGGGGTAAGTGGGAACAGCGGAAAAGCATCGGAGTGTGAAGCCTCGCTTTGATTCATGGGATCACGCGATGACGTCAGGGCTTCCAGACGCTGCTAGCCTGGGGTCCCTTGGTTCTTGGGGTCGGCTTCCACACTTCGCTTCAGGTCGTGGCGCTCCGGCATGACAAGCGTTCGTGCAAGGATCACGCCGGCTTCGGCTGCGGCCGCTCTTACCAAAGAAACCACCGATTCAATGGTCGCTTCGCTCTCAATGAGCGCCCAGATATTTTCACCGCCGTCCGGAGTGAACTGCCGTCGGCGCATCTGTAGCTCGAAAGCCTCGCGGCTCCTGACGGTGGTTCCCGAATCCAGTTCGGAGTAGATCAAGAAGTCCATACGGGGGAGTGGGGCTTGGGAAGTTTTGAGCCCAGTCCCCCTACCCCGGAATCGTTGGAAAGCAAGCGGGCTCCGCTTTGGCGGAGGGACCCTTCTTGGGCAACAGCGCAGGCGGCAATGGTGCCGCCGTACTGATCTGCCACGCGGCGAGAAGTCCGAATCCCAAGGCAATCGCGACAAGTGCAGCGATCACCCTTTTTTCAAATGGTGTAAGCGGCGATGAGGTCATGCGGTCCGGACTGAAAACCGAAAGGACCGATTACACAACTCCGGGCAGGAGGCCGCCGCGGGATTTGCACGCGGCGGGCTCCTTGAGGTTGACGGGAGGGAGTGGCACCCCAGCCCCGCCGGCCTCTCGCGGAATGCGGTGTGGCACGGCGGCGGGCGCCGGGAAAAAATGCGCGGACGGATCTGGAAGCAAGTCTCTTTGCTTGGGCATGCGACCGGGAGGTTCCTAGCTACTCCCTCCCCAGGGTCTCACCCAATCTCCTCCCGGCCGCAGATCGCTCATGACTCCTGCTCATGTCTAACAGATCAACAAGGTTTACACAAATTTGCGGCACCCCGGAAAACAAGACGGCCGCCGGAAACAGGACCGGCTGCCGTCGCAACTGCCTGGAGATTCCCCCCGGATTCATCCGGGCAGCAGACAATCCGGAAGGATCATCGCCTCGCATATACCGAAGGAAGCAATCTTCGTCAAGTTGCAGAGCATTGCACTTTGCCCAAGCGACAAACTGCGCAGCGAATCAGCTTGTTAGGTTGGGGTGTTAGGCGAGCTTCGGCAGGTTTCTGCCCCGGAGCAAAAAGACTTGCTGGCACCGTATCCCCCATGGTGCCGGCGGGTTCGACCCCGCTGTTCACACCGTGACTCTGAATGCCCTCCGCTCCTCGATTCGTCCGCGTAAGATCACCTTCCTTTTCGAAGGAAAGCGGCTTACGATCGAGCCGTACGTTCTGTGCAATGGTGCCACGATAGGGGTCTTCGTCTTGGGTGGCTTGGGTTGAGGACCAATCGGAGTTCCACTTCTACCGCTATCGTGAGCTCCGGGAGATGGAAGAAACTCCGCGTTCATTCCCTGCAGCACGCCCCGGCTTCGATCTCTTCGACCGCTACATGGGCGAGATCGACACCTGCATCAGGCCCTAGCCTGCCCGTCCAAGGACATCGAGAGTAGCTCGGCGTCGGTAGTAAGCGACGACCCACAGCCGGCCGATCAAATGCTGCTTCATCGGAGGAACATCAAGCCCCTCAAAAAATAAAATCCTTGGTCCGAGAAAATTCGAACCAAGGAAGGAAAGCGGTTTATCACGCCTGAACAGGTCGCAACGACCTGTTTAGCGACGTTCACCAACGGGAGCCACGGCGGCGATCACCACTCCCACCCACTTCGGCGGTAGCGCGGTCTTCGCGGGGGCGTGCTTCATTTACCGTGAGAGAACGGCCTTCATGCTGCTTGCCGTCGAGGCCGCGGATAGCGGCATCCATTCCCATGGAATCGGTCATGGACACGAATCCAAAGCCTCTTGGGCGGCCGGAATCCCGATCCATTACGAGAATAGCTTCACTCACTTGGCCAAATTCGGAGAAAAGGCCGCGGAGTTGAGATTCATCAACCGAGAAGGGCAAGTTGCCCACATACATTTTGTTACTCATTATATCAGATGTCTTCTTCGTACTGGTAATTCTCTTCTGCTCCCGAGGACCGGGTCTAAAATCATCACCGAATACAAATACCCACCTGATGACTCAACAGCCTTTGAATGATTCAGGCTTCGAGGACACATCACCATTACCCGCTCGCAGGAGCTGGGCAACCAAATTCGGAAACTAGTTTTGAAAACGTCAGCGCCACGCGGCGGCACGCGAGATGCGCCCTCACTACATGGGTCTCAGGAAATCGGTTGGCACCTTTTGCGGCGCATGGTGAGCAGAGGCGCGATTAGTAAGAGCAAGATGCTGGATGTCTCGGGCACAACTACGATTTGGCCGGCAGGACCGCCTAAGTTGAAAATCCCTGCGCCGCCATAATCATCCTGAAAGTACAAAGCCGTTCCGTCGAGTGACTCCAAAAATTCCAGACTGCTCGCTGTTAGGCCCGCATAGGAGCGCGCTACGCCGTCGCCGCTGATTGTTAGCGATGCTGATAGGGGGCCGCCTGAAAAGCTTCCCGTATTGGTCAGGAATCCGAGCTGCGTGTAGAACGAATCTCGGGAATGCGCCAGGACGATCTGGCCCGAGGCGAACGACTCGCCGAGATAAATTTGCCAGTCACTTTGCGGACTGAGGCTGACGTTGAGAGATTGCTCAAAGGAGGAGGTAGCGCTTTCTCCCCCGGTCCAGTCGCCGAAGCCCAAGCGGATGGACCTGTAGTCGCTCTCCGCGATAACCAAAAGTGGGCTTGTCGCAGTGCCCGACCAGGTAACCGTCTGGGCCAGAGTGTCGACCGTTACCGTGACAGCTGCTTGCGTCGGCACGGCTGGCAAGATGCCAAGAAGAGCCGTCAAAAAAAGGCACTGGACGCGTGAGGTAGGTAAGGGGCTGCGCACGCGAGTTGGGTAGATGTCCCGCGAGATCTTCGCAAACATTAAAGGTCAATGCGTGATTCCGCGGCCCGATCCGGGCGGTGAGGGGGATCCTCCGTCCTAGTGGGAAATCGCCATCCCCCTCAATCCTCCCAATCTTCCCCTCCCCCGCTACTCGCTACTCGCTACTCGTTACTGCCCCCTTTCTCAGGGCACGGCACCTCTTGGCACGCTGCAGGTCCGCATGGGCCTCGACACCGCCGCCTTCGCGGACAAGTTCAATTCGTTCGCGAAGGACATGGAGAAGCGCGCCAAGGGCTTCTCCCGCGGGCTCTCGGGACTGACGAACGTCGGCACCCTGCTCGGCGTCGCCGGGATCGGGGCCTCGCTGGTTCAAGGTCTCAATGCCGCCGGCCAGTTCGAATCCTCGATCATGCAGGTGGCCGCGGCTTCCGATCTCGGAGCGAGCGCGATCAAGGGCTTGGGCGATATCGCCATTCAGGCAACCAAGGGCACTGTCTTCGGTGCCAATCAAGCCGCTGCGGCCATGCTCGAACTTGCCAAAGCGGGCATGTCGCCGGCGGAGCAAGAAGCAGGCGGTCTCGCCGCGACCATGCAGCTCGCCGCTTCCGAGGGACTTCAACTTTCGTTCGCTGCGGAGCGCATCACCGAGGCGATGGGTGCCTTCAAATTGGGAGCCAAGGATTCGGCCTCGATCGCAGACGCCTTGGCGGGCGCCTCCCTCGCTTCCACCGCCTCGGTGGAGGGACTCGCCCAGGCGCTTTCTCAAGTCGGAACCGTGGCGAATCAGAAAGGTCTGTCCCTCCAGGAGACCACGGGCGCGCTGGCCTTGTTTGCTCAAAGCGCCCTCAAGGGGTTGGATGCGGGCACATCCCTCCGGACCATGCTCTCTCGCCTCGTGCCCGAGACAGACAAGGCCAAGGAGGCAATGGCACAATCCGGCCTCAGCTTCGTGAATGCCGACGGCTCATTCAAGCGCCTGGGCGAATTCGCCGAACAGCTCAAGACCAAGCTGGGCGGGCTCAGTGCATCGCAGCAGGCCTCCACGCTGCAGACGATCTTCGGCAGCGATGCCATTCGCGCCGCCACCATCCTCACGGTCGAAGGTGCAGGAGGACTGCAGAAGTATGTGGACGCCACGAACGACAAGATGGCCGCCGAGAAGCTCGCGGAGGCCCGCACGCAGGGCTTTGCGGGAGCGATGCTCAAACTCCGCCACACCTTCGAGACGGTGGCAATCGAGATCTCCCGCGGAGGGATCCTCGATGCCTTCACTTCCTTGGCGGAGAAGGGCGCGGCAATGGTGGGCAAACTCGCCACACTCCCGGATTGGGCCAAGAAGCTCGGCGTGGGGCTTGCCATTGGGGCCGCCGTGCTGCCCCCCCCTCGCTCTCGCAGTATCATCGGTTGCCCTCGCCTTCCCCGCTCTTCTCACCGGCATCAGCGCCGTGGCGGCTTTTCTTGTCAGCCCTTTCGGCCTGGCGATTGGCGGGGCCATCACCGCGGCGGTGCTTTTCAAGACCGAGCTAATCGCCGCTTGGGGCGAGATCCGTGTTTGGTTCTCAAGTTGGGTGGAGAACAACCGAACCCGGCTGGAGGGCCTGAAGCAGGCATGGTCGGGATTCGTCACCGCGCTGGGTCCGCTGTGGAAAGCGATCAAGGACGGTTTCGTTCTCATGGGCAAGGGCATCGCCTCGGCATTCGGGCCGGGGGTAGCCGCCCAGATCACGGGATTCGGTTCTCTGGTTGGAACCGTCATGTCCGGCCTGATCGATTACTTCACCCAATACCTTCAGGGCGTCACTACCGTCATCAACCGGTTCACCCAAGGGGTGCCCGCCGCCACCGAGAAGATCGTCGCTTTCGTGAATGGCATCGGCCCGCAACTGGCCAGCGCGTGGCAATGGGTGAAAGACTCGGCGAAAGGAATCTGGGATGGGATTGGGGAAACCATGACCAACGCGTGGAACGGCGTGAAAGAGTCTCTCGCGGTAGTTTGGGAGGGGATCAAAGCAAAGTTCCGCGAGTGGGCTCATAGCCTCGGCGATGTTTTCGACTCGGCTTGGGAGTCGCTCCACTCGAAGTTTTCCGCACTGTGGGACAAGCTTAAGGGCTGGTTCATCTCGACAGCTTTGCCCCAGCTCAAGGAAGCGATCGCCGCCGCCTGGAAGGCCACCGATTGGAGCTTCCTCGGCGAGGCCGTGACCGATGGCCTTCGAGCCGGGATCCGTGCTGGCAAAACCGCGGTGTTGGCTGAAGGCGTCGGGCTGGCCGCTGAATTGATTTCCGGCGCCAAGGACAAGCTCGGCATCCGCTCCCCCTCCCGCGTCTTCACCGAGATCGGCGAGCAGGTTGGCAACGGCTTCGTAAACGGCATCCGTAACAAGATCGCGGAAGCAGGGAAGGCCGTGCAGCAACTCGTCTCCACCGGCCAATCCGGTTTCACCAACTCCTTCCTCGCCGGTGCTACGAGGAACATCGTCGGACCCGATGCCGACAAACAGTTCAAGGCCTGGACCGAGAGCATCAGCAAGGGCGCGATCCAAGTGCAGTCCGCCTGGTCCTCGGCCATGACCCACGTCGGCAGCGCGATCGATGAGTTCGTAAAGACCGGCAAGCTCAACTTCTCCGACCTCGTTCGCTCGATCATCGCGGATCTCGCCAGCGCCGCCCTCAAGAACGCCTTCAACGGCCTCCTGCAGGGCATCCTCGGTGCCACAGGCGGCATGTTCGGCGGCAGCACCGGCAGCACGGGCGGCGGCATCCTCTCCGGGCTCGGCAGCATCTTCGGGGGAATCTTCGGCGGCATGGCCAGCTTCGAGGGCGGCGGCTACACCGGCACCGGTTCCCGCTCCGGCGGACTCGACGGCCGCGGCGGTCGCCTCGCACTGCTTCACCCGCGCGAGACCGTCATCGATCACGCCGCGATCAAGCGCGACGCGCGCGGCGGGCAGCGCCCACAGGTGCACCTCACCGTCCCGATCAACCTGCAGCCCGGCGTCTCCCACGAGGAGCTCGCGCGCATCATGCCCACCGTTCAGCAGGGCATCATCAAGACCCTTCTCGACACCATCCCCCGCGGCGGGCGCTTCGCCTCCGCGTTCGGCCAGTAACCATGCCCACCACCATCGATCTACCGGAAGTGCTCAAGCGCGTCGTCCGCCTCTCGTGGACGATGGAGAGTAATCATGGCCTCGCGGAGTCCGTCTTCACCGGCACCGCGCAAGCCCAGCGCGGCCAGCTCGAGCGCTGGTCCTTCACCATGGAGTTCCGCAAGATGAACCGCGCCGAGGCTCAATCCGCGGTAGCCTTCTTCATGCGGCTCGAAGGCCAGCTCAACCGCTTCCGCATGGCCGATCCCGCCGCCCTGAAGCCGCTGGGAAAGGGCACCGGGAATCCCGTCGTCAGCGCCGCCACGCCCGCCGGATCCCGTACGCTCACCACCACCGGCTGGCTCCCGAATGTCCCGGGCCAACTCCGCGAGGGTGATTGGGTCCAGATCGGCGACCAACTCTCGCGCGTCCGCGAGGATGTCGATAGCGACGCCACCGGTGCCGCCACGCTCGACCTCTGGCCCAAGCTCATGCTCGCCGTGCCCGACGGCACCCCGATCGTCCTGCGCCCCGCCAAGGGCATCTTCCGCTTCACCAGCGATGCCCCGAGCTTCGACCTCACCGCCGCCGATACCAACAAGCCCTTCAGCTTCCGCATGTCCGGAGTCCAAGAAGTCCTCATCCCATAAGGAGCAACGACCTTACTGTCGTTGGCACAACCCGGGTGCCTTCCCTTCCCAACCATTCGACATTCGGAAATTCCTCATTCGTCATTCATGCGCGACCTTTCCCCGGAGTTCCTCGCCGCGATCCGCGCCGATAGCGTGGTGCCATCCCTATTAGTCTATTTGGATTTCGCGGGCGATCCCTTCCGCGCGTGGACCGGCCTCGGCCCGGTCGATTGGGACGGCCACACCTGGCAAGGCGTCGGCAATCTCGGGGAGGTCGGCGGCATTGAGGAATACTCCGAAATCCGCGCCGGTACCGTCGAGCTGCGCCTCTCCCGCATTCCCGGCACCGCCCTCGCCGATGCCTTCACGCTTACCTACAAGCGCCGCGCCGCGGAGATCCATCTGGTGCTGCTGGATGAAGAGAGCGAGGCCCCGGCCATCCTCCACAGTTCGCTGCTCTTTCGCGGCACCATGGACACGCTGGAACTCGACCGCCAGCCGGGCGAGTCCAGCTTCACGCTCACCCTCGCCAACGAGCTCGCGCGGCTTAAGGACTCCTGGGGCCTGCTCTACACTGACAGCGATCAGCAACGCCTCCACCCCGGCGATACCTCCCTCCGCTTCGTCCCGTCCCTGCAAGACAAGAAGGTCCGCCTGTGAACCGCTCCGAGCTGCTCGCCGCCTATCTCGCCGAAGTCTGGGGCCGCCCCTACCGGATCGGCCAATGGGACTGCATCCTCTTCATCGCCGAATGGGCCGATCGCCTCATGGCCCACGAAACCGACGGCGATCGCCAGCCCGACTTCGCGGGACAACTCCGCGGTGCCTACACCACCGAGCGCGAAGGCATCGCCATCTTCACCGCCCGTACCGGCTTGAACGCCGCCATCGCCACCGGCCTCACCATCCACGATTGGCAACTCATCCCCATAAGGAGCAGGGACATTCCTGTTCCTGACGCGCAGACTCCGTGCCTTGCCCCCGGCGACATCATACTCACCGATCTCCACCACCCCGGCATCTGGGATGGCGCCGCGATCGTTGCGCAACCCGCTAAATCTTCCGGCCTGCTTCGGCTCCACCCGCGCCACGCCCTGCTTTCTCTACGCGCCCCGCACCAATAACCAGACAGCAGCCATCACCAGGTGTCCGCCGATGATCAGAATCACGGCAACGGCTAGACGGCACGACCAAAGGCAGCGCAGGAATCGGCGGGAACGTGTCGGCATAGCTTCCCCGAATCGTCTGGGGGGAGCTTTACCTAACAGCGCTATGCCACGGGTCTAGGGCCATCTCTCCGCTCTTTTAGGCATTAACGATTCATGACCTAACAGCGATGCAGCTTGCCACGCTAGGAATCGCATCATGCATCCAACAACAGGGAACTCGTCGCTTCTTCAATGGCTTGCGGGCGGTCCCCATCCTGCTGAAGCAAGTGCGAGCCGCAATTTAACGGCCAGAACCCTACCGATACCACCATGAACTCTACCGAAGATTGCCTTGATGCCTGCAACAGCCTCCTCAGGGGCGAACTCTCAGCCGTCGAGACCTACAACCAAGCCATTGAGAAGTTTACCTCGGAGAAGGAGCTGAGCGCGCTTGAGGGAATCAAAGCCGACCACATCGAAGCAGTCGGCATCCTTCGACAGCACATCACCGATATGGGCGGCGAGCCATCCAAAGACTCGGGTGCGTGGGGCACCTTCGCGAAGGCCGTCGAAGGCGGTGCCAAGATCCTCGGCGAATCTCCTGCCCTCGCCGCACTTATCGCCGGTGAGGAACACGGAATCTCTGAATATCGGGAGGCGCTCGAGTCCTCCGGCGTGATGGAAGAGATCAAGGTCCAGATTCGCTCCAAGCTTCTTCCGGCGCTTAATTCTCACGTCGATACCTTGAAGCGCCTGAAAGACGCTTGAACCCTTTCTCGTGGGCATGGTGGCCGGATTCCGCAAGGGGTCCGGCCGCTTCTGCATAAGCCCCCGGCACTCTCACCGCCCAGTCTTCCTCCTCTCTCCCCTGCATCGCTACCCGCCCCTCGCCGCTCCGCATGGGAATCCCGCTAGCTTTCCCGGATCCAGATCGGCACCGGCATGTCCCGCCGGTTGAAGAGCCGCGATCGGATGAAGACCGATCTCGTGAACGTTACGGGACTCTCGAAAATCCGGGTGCATCGCTCAAGACCCCAGCAGCCCACCGCGACCGCGAGAACGAAGTCGCCGATGCCGCAATCGTCCGGCCCACTTTTCTGTCGCTCTCCGGCATCTTCCACCAACCTTGGCAAGACGTGCCCGCGGGCACGAATCTCGATCTCTTTGACTTCCGGTTTCAGTAGAGATCGTTGGACGGTGGAGGCAGAGAATCCGGCGGCGAAAGTTGTTGCGAGCGACATGGGGAGGGTTCTCTCGGAAAGGGAGAGCTGTTCCATCATTGCAAAGAGCGTGCCGTCCTTGAAATCCCGCCACCACCAAGAAGTCCCGCATCTTGCGCCCGCAATTAAATGCACATTGCGCGGACCTCGCGGCAGCTTGCACCCCTCAACTCCTCCAATCCTCCCCCCTCTTCCTCCAGGTTCTCCGCTCCTCGCTGCACGCTCCCCCCCATGGGCGTCATCGGCGGCATCGTAGCAGGCATCGCATCCTTCCTCGGCGCGTCGGGTGCCGTCGCTTCCGCCATCGGCTTCGCGGTCAATCTCGGCATCGCCGCCTTCTCGATTTCCAGCAGCCTCGGCGCAGCCAAGGAACAACGCCAGGCCGCCGAGCGCGCGCGGCTCGATAGCATCCAGCGCAACGCCTTCCGGAACTTCCGCCAGCCGCTCACCCCGCGCCGCATCGTCTTCGGCACCTGCCGCGTCGCCGGGCCCCTCGTCTTCGCCCACAACCGCAAGCTCCACGGCACCCACCTCGTCGTCGCCCTCGCCGGGCACGAGGTCGAGGCGATCGACTCGGTCTGGCTCCTCGAGGACGAACTCGTCTACCAGAAAACCGGCCCCAACCTCGGTGCCGTCGCCGGGAAATACGGCAAGGCCGTCCTCATCCAGACCTTCCGCGGCACGGCCACGCAGGAGATCGGCAACGCGATGATCGCCGCGCAGGACAACCGCCCCGGCGTCCCCGCCGCTTCCCTCGATCCCGGCATCATCGTCGCCTCCGACCAGTTCCGCGGCATCGCCGCCATCTACGCGATCTGCCGCGCCTGGTCGCAGCTCTTCGAAAGCGAGACCCCGGAGTTCGCCGCGATCGTGAAGGGCAATAACCAGATCTTCGACCCGCGCGACGACTCCACCGGCTACACCGCGAACCCCGCCCTCTGCACCGCCTGGTATCTCACCGCCATCATGGGCTTCCCCTGGTCGACCATCGACAGCGAGGCCCTGATCGCCGCGGCCGATCATTGCGACGAGGAGGTCGAGCTCAAGGCCGGCGGCACCGAGAAACGCTACGAATGCCACGGCGTCATCACCGCGGACATGCAGCACCGCGAGGTCCTCTCACTGCTCGAGCGCTCGATGGCCGGCCGCGTCCGCTACGCCTCCGGCAAGTGGTTCATCACCGCCGGTGCCGCTCCCATCGCGGAGCCCGTCGACTTCACCGAGGCCAGCGCGCAGGCGGGTTACAAGGTCCTCTACGATCCGCCCGACCGCTCGCTGCCGAATGCCGTGCGCGGCTCCTACGTCGACACCAAGTCATGGCAGCCCCGCGCCTACCCGCAGCGAGAGCTTCCCGCCGCCATCACCGCGGAGGGCGGCCCCTGGTGGCTCGATATCGATCTACCGCTCACCGTCTCGCCCTCGATGGCCCAGCGCATCGCCAAGATCGAACTCCTTCGCGCGCGTTCCCGACGCCGCTTCTCGATCGAGCTCGATCTCCGCGGCCTCGCCGCCCAGCCCGGCAGCATCGTCACCTGGTCGGCCCCCGACATCGGCATGGCGGCCGCGAGCTTCGAGGTCGATGCCTTCGGCTTCACGCGCCGCGATGGCAAGCGCGGCGGCAAGGTCCTCGGCACCCGCCTCGACCTGGTCGAGTGGGGCGAAAGCATCTTCGCCTGGAACCCCGCCACCGATGAGAAGGAAGGCACCGACGGCGTCGCCAATCCCGGCGGCATCACCCCGCTCGCCCCCACCGATTCCTGCTACCTCGAGGCCAACCTCGAAGCCGCGGGCGCGGACTTCTACGCGGAGTATCACATCTCCTGGACAGATCCCGAGATCGACGAGGCCACCCTGCAGCACGTACGCGCCGTGGTCACGGTGACCATCAAGTGGGACAATGCCGGCAGCGAGGACACCACCGTCGCCACCGCCACCGAGGATGTGCTGCCGAACGTCGAAACGCTGATGAAGCCGATCGAGGCCACCCAAGCCGGATGGTCCTACCTCTCCCACGAAGTCACCGTAACCCTCGCCGCCCACTACTCCAGCGGCCTCGCCAGCGGTCCTGCCAGCCTCGGCCTCTGCGAGATCCCGCCCTCTACCTATTTCGGCAGCAGCAGCGCGGGCACCTTCCCGGACCAGTTCTTCTACGAGCTCGAGGGCGAGAGCGATCCCACCTGGTATGGCTCCGCAAACGAGGACCATCTCGTCCAGTTCCTCGTCGGCCCCGATCTTTCGATCCTCTACGATGTCGACGGCCAGCCCATCGCCGAACTCGCCTCCGGCGGCCCCGCCGGCCTCTACACCGCCACCAGCGTCGGCGAGTCCCGCTTCAACGACGGCAACCCGTGGACCTTCACCTTCACGCTGGTGTAACTTCAAACAGGACCGCTGTCAGCCATCACCCCGATATCTCACGATCCATCCGCCGGAGCTTTAGGGCCCGGCCCAATTCCACCATCGCTTCCTCGAACTCTGCGGGGGTCAAGCCGGTGAAGTGCGGGACGACTCCTCCATCGTTCATGTAAACAAGAGCCTCGGTGACCCTGCCTCCGAAGTGCCTCGAGCCAATTCCGGTAGCCCGTGTTCCTGGCCCTGAAATCCGCAGCGCCTTGGCCACGGCTTCAAAAAGCGCATCCGAATTGGTGGCATTGGCAGAACGCGAAATCACTTTCTTGTATACAATATTTTCATGCAATTTGTCAATGCAGTAGCAAGCTCTCCCTTCAAGCTCCCCTAACATCTTCCCCCTCGCTACTCGCTACTATCATCCCCCGTCCGCTCTGCCTTCACGGATACTGCGGCCGCATTCGCAGCAAAAAGGTTTCCGGGCAAATCTCGAGATCGTCGATATTGGCCAGGCATATCCTCTTCCATCCTTCCACTCCCGAAGCAGCCCGCGCCCACATCATCACCATGGGACCGCGGCATCTCCGGTCCACTGTCATGGCATGCGGCGCGCCTGTGTAGGCCTCCTTTGCAGTCCTGAATCTAACCTTTAGCCGCCTGGCAATCGCATCACGCAGGGCAGCCACATCCGCCTGATTCATCAGACCCCTCATGCCTACACCTTACCGAGGGAAGTCACCTGCGCGAGATCAGAACCTCCGCTGAATCCCAGCAGCCCCTTTCACGATTTGACTCCCTCCACTTCTGGGCGAGTACTACCCCGCTTCCATCTCAACGAAGCCCTCTCAAAATGAAAGCCACTTACATCCTCGCCGCCGCAGCCGCCCTCGCCTTTGCCGCCTGCGAAAAGAACGACACCGTGAAGGACAAGATCAACGACGGGCTCGATCGCCGCCCAGCCGAAGGAATCCAAGATGCCGGTGAGGACATCAAGGACGCCGCAAAGGATGTGAAGGAAGACGTCAAGGACGCCACTAGGTAACTTTCTCGACCCTGCAATTGCGCAAAAGGCCGACATCCTCTTCCGGTGTCGGCCTTTTTCATTCTAGACCGGATCGGCGCGCTTCATCTCACTCCACCCGTTTCCATCCCACGGGATCGAGTTCCTTGTAGCTCGCCGCAAAAATCCACGGCTTCTCACCTGCAGCCAAAGCAGCCGGATAAAATTCCGTGAGACGGATACGTCCGTCCCAATGCGGCACGGCCGCTGCAGCGACCGATTCGCCGATGTCACACTCTTCCGGACCTTGCCGGACCATTTCGGGGGTTTTGAGATTCATAGCCCTCTAACCTAACACATTCCCGCAAGGATCAAGGGTCGCTTTTGAGCGCTATTCACTTCGCGTCCATCCCCTGAGTTCTCCGTCTTTAGAAAGTGGAACGAAGATCCGGGGAGGGCTGAAGGGCCCTTCACCTGGGGGGTAGAGCTCGACGCTACCAGGTTCGCTCCGCCAGCCCGGTTCGGCCGAAGCGGGGATCCAATCGCCAACCATGCAGTCCCGCGCTGCTTGGCGTTCCTCACCCGGCGACTGAGATGGCCGCTCGCCGCTGTCATCACTCATACTACAACGGTCCTCCTGTTCCATCGGCGAACAACAGATATCTAATCCGATTTTTCCCGCTTACGGCGCTAACAGATTCAGCCCCACAATCCTCCCCCTCTCTCCTTGCTCCATTCGTCATTCGGAAATCCGACATTCGTCATTCCACCCTGAATCCCCCCAATCCTCTCCCCCCTCGCTACCTGCTACTCGCTACTTGCTACTACCTTCGGCCCATGCCCTCCGCCGTCGTCCGCCTGCTCTGCGAGGCCCGCAGCTCCTCCCGCACCGTCCGCGATGCCGCCACCCAGGAGCGGCCCTTCTACTGGCGGGGATCCTCAGTTGCTTTCCAACTCGCTCTGACCGATCGCGGCGCCCATCTCCTCGCCGCGGGCGTCGGGTCGATCATCGTCGAGGTGAAACGCCTCGATGCCTTCCCGCTCGATGATTCCCTGATGCGGAAAGAATTCGTCGAAGGGGACTGCGACGCCGCCTTCACCGCTGCCGATTGGGACGGCGGCAACAAGGCGCTCCTCACCGCGACCTTCACCGTCAACGAGGCCGCCATCCTCCCGGGCACCTATCGCCTGATCGTTACACACGAAGACCCGGAAGGGAACGTCAACATCCACCTCTCCAGCGAACTGGCGGTACTGGATCCACAGACCGGCAGCGAGGGCATCGACCCGCCGCCGGTCGCTTGGACCTATCTCGACAGCGTCCCCATGGTCCGCACCGACAGCGACCAGAACCTCTCCGACGCCCAATCCCTGCAGGCTCTCGAAAACCTTCGCCTCCGCTCGCCCACCTCAGGCCTGCGGATCGTTCTCAACTCCGGCGGCGGCCTCGACCTCGCCCTCTGGAACCAAACCACCAACACCTACCGCGTCCTCCGCCTCGAAGGCACCCCGGGCGACAACACCGAGGGCCTCATCTTCTCCGATCCGGAGTAAGGCCCGGGACCGCGGATCTTCAGTCCGCATCCTTCCCCTCCCACTTCATTCGACATTCGGAAATTCCGCATTCGTCATTTCATCCACCATGCACCGCATCACCAAACTCCTCGCTCTCACCTCTCTCCTCTTCGCTTCCGCCCTCGCCGATCCACCCCCGCCCGCTCCTCCCGCCACCACGCCCACCGGTGGCACCCCCACCCGCGCGGAACTGAATGGCAAGGCTAACAAACCCCTCGGCCCCTTCGCGGGCGACATCCAAGCCGCGGCCGCGGGCGTCGCCTTCGATGAAATCTACCGCAAGTCGGACGGCTCGATCGCCTGGCTGC
>NZ_JAPDDR010000026.1 GCF_025950095.1 Luteolibacter rhizosphaerae
TGAATTGTTCGTCGTATTGCCTGCGCTTGGCCGGATTGGAGATGGGGCGCAGCGGATCTTTCGGATTCATCGGTTCTGGGAAGTTACCCTACTTCCCGTGTCCTCACTTTCGAGGAAAGATCAACCCCGGGCTTTGTTGCGTAGTCCCTTCGGGACAGTGGTTTAAGGCAAGGGCTTGGAGCTTGGGCTCGCCTCACTTCTTCCACCAGTCCTCCTCCCGCTCCCATGGCTCGCGGGTTTCGCCGGAGCCGGCGGGTTGGGCGGGACGGTTTTCGGCTTCTTCCTCCTGGCGGAGTTCTTCCAAGAGCTTCTCGACTTCGGTCTCCGCGCGTTTGCCGCTGCGCTTGATGTTGAAGACGAGCAGGGCGACGACGCTGAAGCTCAGGACGAGGATGACGACCATCGACATCGCGAGGCCGTCGGCAGGATTGATCGCGACGAGCGACATGGCTTTCAGCCCTCCGGTCCGATGATCCGCCGCATGGGGATCATGTTCGAATATTCGAAGCCGTTCTTTTTGAAGAAGTGCTGCGATTCCGCGCTGATCTTGTCGGTCAGCAAGGTGATGCGCTTGAAGTCCTTCTGCTTGGCAAACTCGATCACCTTGTCGAGCAGCATGGTGCCGTAGCCCTGCCCGCGGTGGGAGGGGTGGACGATGACGTCTTCCATGAGGATGACGAAGCCGCCCATGGCGGTTGAGATGGTGAAAAGCAGATTCACCATGCCGATGATGCGGGTCTCATTCCGCAGGACGAAGATCCGGCCCCGACTCGGCTGCTCGAGGATCAGGGCGAGGCCGCGCTGCTGGGCATCGTGGTCCGGCGTGAAATCGTCCGAGAGGGCGAAGAGCTCCATGACCAGATCGGTCAGGGCGGGAAGGTCCTCGATCGTCGCCGGCTCCACCTTGGGGCGGTTAGCCACTGCGATGCCGCTTTCAGGACCCGTGCTCACGGGACCGAGGGTGGCACGCCGGGAGGGGGGCGGCACGAAATTTTCCGGCCATCTTTGAAAAAATTCCGTCGCAGGGGAGATTTGGCGGATTGACAAGGGAGGGCTGACCCCTAGAGTGCGCGCCCCGCCGAGCCGGAACAGGAGTTCCATCGCGTCGCGGGCAGAAAGAAACGCTTTTCCCGACACCTTACCGCCATGAAACGCACATTCCAGCCTTCCAAGCGCACCCGCAAGCGCCAGCACGGATTCCGCGCCCGCATGGCGACCAAGTCCGGTCGTGACATCATCAAGCGCCGCCGCCAGAAGGGCCGCAAGCGTCTCATTCCGAAGGGTGCCGAGCTGCAATACGCCCGCCACACGACCCAGCACGGGGTGTAATCCACGCCTGCGCGCCGCGCCCGGCCCATGCGCCTCCCGCGGAAGCAGAGCATGTCGAAACGCGCGGATTTCTTCCGCGTGCGCAAAGACGGTCAGGCGAAAGCCGGCCGTCTTGTTGTTGTCAGCACCTTGGCCGATTCCGAGCTGCCCGGCCTGCTGGTGGGATTCATCACCACCCGGAAGGTCGGCAAGGCACACGACCGCAATCTGCTGCGCAGGCGGCTGCGCGCGATCGTGCAGCGCCACGGCCACCTGCTGGCCGAGCCGAAACGGCTGCTGGTGACGATCCCCCGCCCCGGCTCAGCCGCCGCCAGCTTCGCCGAACTGGAGTCCGACTGGCTGAAGCAGGCCAAGCGGCTGCGGCTTTTCGGCGAGCCGAAGTAAGTCGCGGTGGTAAAAGCCGCCCAAGATTCTCACTGCGGAAGCTCTGCGGAGTGCTAGTTCCTTTCCCTCTCGATTTCCGAGACCCCGAGTGAAACGCCTCATCCGCTTGGCCATCCGCTTCTATCAGAAGTTCCTCAATCCCGTGCTGAAAGCGCTGGGGGGGCCGAACTCGGGCTGCAGGTATCAGCCGACCTGCTCGAACTATTTCATGCAAGCGGTGGAAACCCACGGCTCCCTGCGGGGCTCCTGGCTGGGGGTTCGCCGGATTTTCCGCTGTCATCCGTGGGGGGGCTACGGTTATGACCCCGTCCCGCCGAAACCGGGTGCGAATCCCGACTGTTCCCACGGGCCTCATGCCTGAGCCGGAACCTTCCTCTTTCTCTCATTCCCAATGTACGACCGCAAAACTTGGATCGTCGTCACCGTCTGCAGCATCCTGCTCGCAGTAAACATCTTCTATCAGCAGAAGAACACCCGGATCCTGCAGGAGCAGAAGCAGCGCGAGGCTGCCGAGCAGGCCGCAAAGAATCCTCCATCGGCAAGCAGCCCGGACACTCCCGCCAAGCCGGAAGCCGAGTTGGTGGAAACCGAGCCTCCGGCCCAAGTGGTCGAAGTGGAAACCAAGCTGGAGACCTCCGAAGCCATCTTCGTCTTCACCAGCGTGGGCGGTGGACTGAAGTATGCCGAGCTGAAGAACCAATCCGTGGGCATCGAAGGCCCGGTGCGGGTGAACCGCCATGGTGCCAACCCTATCGGTGCGATCTCCGACGGCGTGGACCGCGTGGAATCCGGCAATTACACGATCGTGCCGGAACTCTCCGAGGAAGGTAAGTCCGTGGTCTTCCGCGGCAAGCTGCCCTCCGGCCTGTGGGCACAGAAGACCTGGAGCCTGCGCTCGCATGGCAACGAGGGCGATCCCTTCATGCTGGACTACAAGCTCCAGCTCGAGAACGCCGGCGAGAACACGGTGAACCTCGACAACTACAGCGTCTTCCTCGGCACGGCGACGCCCTTGGACAACGTCGAGCGGCCGGATCAGACGGGCTTCGTGATCAACGACAGCCGCAGCTTCACCTACCACTCCAGCACCGAGTTCGCGAAGGCGTGGTTCGGTATGCGGAAGGCGCGCACGCAGATCACCGAGCCGGTCGAGAAGGCGCTCTACGCCGGGGTTTCCAACCAGTTTTTCTCCAGCGTTTTCAAGCCGGTGGAGCCGACCGAGTCGCTGGTCTGGAGCAGCTACTCCGAACTCACGCTGGTGCCGAACACGCACACGGTGAAGTCCGTGCGCGCCGGCCTGCGCCTGCCGAAGGCCACGCTGTCTCCCAAGGAGCAGCGCTCGATCGCCTACGAAGTTTTCACCGGTCCGAAGCAGAACCGCGTGCTCCGCAAGATGGAGGACAAGTGGGGCAGCGAGTGGGGCGCGCTGATGAACTACGGTTTCTTCAGCCCCTTCAGCCGCTTCATGAACTGGTCGCTGCACTGGGTCCACGAGGTGATCGCAAAGATCTCGGACAAGTGGTCCTGGGGTATCTCGGTCGTGGTGCTGACGATCCTGCTGCGCACCGCCATCTGGCCGCTCTACAACCGCTCGAACCGCACGATGAAGCGGATGTCCAAGCTCAAGCCGGAGATGGACAAGCTGCGCGAGAAATACCCGGATGATCCGCAGAAGATGCAGATGGAGACGATGGCGCTCTATCGCAAGTATGGCATCAACCCGATGGGCGGCTGCCTGCCGATGTTCGCGCAGATCCCGATCTTCTTCGGCTTCTACTCGATGCTGCTGCACGCGGTGGAGATGCGCGGCCAGCCCTTCCTGTGGGTTACCGATCTGTCCCAGCCGGACACGATTTCCCACATGTTCGGCCTGCCGATCAATCCACTGCCGATCGTGATGGCGATCACGAGCTTCGCGCAGATGGCGATGATGCCCAACACCGGCGGGGACAAGACGCAGATGATGATCATCAAGTTCATGCCCTTCATCTTCCTCTTCGTCTGCTATAACTTCGCCTCCGCACTGGCACTGTATTGGACGACCTCGAACGTCTTCTCGATCGCTCAGACCTGGATCAGCAACCGCATGCCGGAGCCCGAACTGAAGGCGAAGGCCGGCGGCAGCGGCAAGAGCTTCATGGAGCGCATGGCGGAGAAGGCCGAGGAGGCCCAGCGCAACCAGAAGATGAAGCAAGCGAAGGGCCGCGAGGTGCCCCCGGACGACGACGAGCCGAAGAAGCGCTCGCCGCGCACCGGTGGCTGAAGCTGCCCGCCAGGACAGAATTTACGAGAACCCCGCGTGCGATCCACGCGGGGTTTTTCTATGCGGGGGAAACGGTTTAACTCGTCACCAATGCCGGATTGGACGAATCGCCGGAAGCGGTTAGGTTAATCCTGATGGCAGTGGAACGGAGAAACGTGCTGGGGGGGATTCTAGAGCCGTGCTCGACCCGCCCGATGACCGGCTTCTTCCGCGACGGTTGCTGCCGCACCGGTCGCGGCGATGTGGGCGTGCATGTCGTTTGCGCCCAAGTGACGGACGAGTTCCTGGCCTTCTCGAAATCGCGCGGCAACGACCTGTCCACTCCCCGGCCGGAGTTCGATTTCCCCGGGCTGAAACCGGGGGATCGCTGGTGCCTCTGCGCCTCCCGCTGGAAGGATGCGCTGGACGCGGGCAAGGCGCCGCCGGTGGTTCTGGAGTCGACCCATGAGGCGGCACTGGAGTTCCTCGATCTGTCGGACCTGCGCGCGCACGCCTGTAAGCAGGCCTGAACTCAATCCCCTGCCCTTACGCGGAAGAAGAGCCGGTCCTCGGTGGTCGGGAGCGGCACCACGATGGTCTGGCCGCTACCGGTGAAACCGCCCAGCTCATCCCACTCCTCAAGGTCCGGGCTGGATTCGACGGTGTATTGGATTCCCGCCGCCCCGGGGAAAGAGAGCTGGTTGCCCGCCGCGGAGAGGAGCGTGCGGAAGACGGATGAGGAATCGAGCGGATCGGTGCCGAAGGCCAACTCGTCGGCGTCCGACTGCTGGTCGTTGTCGTCGTCCGGATCGACCGAATTGGCCAGTCCGTCGCCGTCGGTATCGGGATCGCTAGCTTGGATGAAGGTGACGCTGAGGTTGTCGATCGCGATGCCTTGGGAGGGCAGCGCAGGCACGGTGAAGGTCTGGCCCGAATTCGGCTGCCCGGGACTGAAGGGCAAAGCGGTGAATTGGGTCCAAGCGAAGCCGGAGGCCTGACCGGCATTTCCCGTGAGGCCGATGGCCGAGATATCGGCAGCTTGGACAGGCTCCTGATCCACGCCGATATCGGTGGAAATCATGCCGCTGGCGGGTCCATTGGTGGCGGTAAACGAGCCTTCATAAGAGATGAAGTGCAGCACCGAGCCGTTCACGACCACAGCCATGCCATCGAGATCATTCTGCAGGCCGGAGATGGCCTTGCTGAAGATGCGGTAGCCGGAAGAGGTGGTGGCACCGGCGGTGAAGGTATCCAAGGTGTGCGTGCCATAGGTGGCCCCGCCGTTCCCATTATAGAGGACCAAGGAAACCGCGGAAAGCGGACCGGTGTAGCCCGGAGCCACCACGATCTCCACGAACTCGTTCGAGTCCGTGCTGGTATTGTCGTAGTGGATCTCATTCACAAAAACATCGGTGGGGTCGACGCCGCCGCCTGCACCGGGAACGAAGGACAAACGGAGCTCGAAGCTGGCGCCGGGAGGAATCGAAAGACCGCTCACCGTGGTGGAGCGGGTGGTCGTCGAGCCCCCTGCCACCGGACCGGTCGGCAGGGTGGTGCTGGCCGAGTAAGCAAGAGCCGGGAGCGGTGTAGCCGTTCCATCGTAGAAAAGCTCAGCGCTCAAGGTGTCCGCCGTGCCACCGAGAGCACCCCGCCATTGCTCGACATCGAAGGCGATCTCCAAGGCCGAGATCGGCTGCGCCGAATCATTGATGAAGCTGGCGCTAGCCACGGTACCGCTGCCACCAGGCAAGAACCCGAGCGATGAATCCACGATCGAACCGTAGGCACGCAGGCCGGGGAGTGCGGAAGAACCGCTATCCACACCTCGCCAAGGATGGCTGCCGGTGGTCGTCCATGGGGCGGGATCGTGGTTACCGCCGAAGCCATCGAAGGTCTCGCTCACGGTGGCTCCGGGTCCGCTGAGTCGGTAGGGACCGTCCACATTCTCGACGACCAGCACGGCATTGTCCGGATCATGCCCCGCCGCCATCACCGTGATGGTCACGCTGCGCTCGGCATCGACGAGGTAATTTTTCGGAGTGCGGATGGCGACGCTGCCACTGAGAGACCCGGCGGGAATCTGAATCACGGGGGTGACAGGCACCGCAGCTCCCGGATCATCCGAAGAGAAAGTCAGCGTGATCGGTTCCGCGAGCACGGCGGGCAGGGTGACCGTGGCCATCACGCTGCCATCCGGCATGCCTTCCAAGACACCGGGCAAGGAGAGCGAGAGCGCGAGATTCGGCAGATCCGCATCAAGCTCGAAATCGCCGAAGAGGGCGAGGTGATCTGAGGCCGTCTGGCTGGTGTCCGCGGCAAGCGGTTCCCCCGCCTTCGGCAGTCCGGAAGAGTTCGAGACATCCAGCGCGGAGTTGTAGATCTCCGAGCCGTGCATGCGCCCGGCGATGGCGGGCGAGACCATCATGAGGTCGAGGATCGATGGAGTGGTGGCGTAGGGGAAGGTAATGGCCGAGCCATCCACTTGGCGGATATCGAGACGGCTGATGCCGGGAGTGGTGAAGTAGGAGACCGGATTGTTCGAGTAGCTCACTGGCAGGACGACATCCGTGCCGAGGCTGTAAGAGGCGGGCAGACCGGTCGGCAGGGTCGTGTAGGTGCGGTTGGCTCCGACCATGTTGAAATCGCCCATGACGATGTAGTTGTGGTCGTCGGTGAGGCCTTGGTCGGCGAGGTAGCCGGTCAGACGTTTCATCTCGACCAAGCGGCGAAAGCGGTCGTCGGTGCCATCGCCGGACTTCAGGTGGGCGGCGATGATGGTGGGATCGTTCGTGGTGCCCGGGACATCCACCTTCACCGCCGGGAGGAAGCGGGTCATTTCCCTCGCGGCAGGTGGTGAGGCGACCACGTTCGTGCTGAGGAAGGGATAGCGGGAGAGAAAGATGACGCGCAGGCTGTTGTCGATGGGGGCGGTGTAGGTGGGCGGGCTACCGGCGACGGGAGCCAGATAGAGGTAGGGGTAGCCGAGACTGGCGGCGAGGGCATCGAGGTCATCCGGATCGCCGGACACGTCGGCGGAATCGATTTCCTCAAGGGAAACGACGTCGGCATCGATGCGGGCGAGAACCGCCTTTACGGTTTCGTGGTCCGGCGTGCCGGGGTCGCCCAAGCTGTAGATGGGCGCGCTGCCGGAGAATTGGGCGCCGATATTGAAGGCCGCCACGCGGATCTCCACCGCCGAAGCGAGGGACGACAGCGCCAGAAGGGAGAGGAGGGTTTTCGACGCCACGATGTTCGGAAGAGTAGCAGATCGGGTGCCGGAAGCCATCCGGGATTCAGCTGGCCTTTTCGTCACCTTGGGCCGTGCCCACATTGCCTTTGCACCGGGGGGCGGGATGCGGTGGAATCCGGCGCGTGAAGGGATTCGTTCTGGCGGCAGGGATGGCGGTGCTACTGACAGGGTGCGAAGATGGCACGCCTCCGGCGGAGCCCACCGCATCAGTCCCGACCAAGAAGCCGGAGCCAAAGCCCGCGAAAAAGCCTATCCCGGCAGGCAAACTAACGGAAATCAGCTTGGATGCGTTTTTCCCCAAGCAGCAGTCCGGCGCGGTCTTGGTCTACGATGCCCGTCCCGCTTTCGTCTCCGCCTTCGGCAAGATTCCGGGAGCGATCCCGTGGCCGAAATCGGAGTATGATGTGCTCCTCCCCCAGCGCGAGAAGGAGATTCGCGATGCGAAAGATGACGGCAAAACGGTGGTGATCTACTGCACGGATCTGGCCTGCCCGGACGCCCAAAGCGTGGGCGAGAGGCTGATTACCCGCGGGCATGATATCGCGATCCTGAGGGGCGGCTTTGCGGCTTGGAAGGAAACCGGGCTGCCGACGGAGTGAATGGATGAAATCCCGGGCGAGGGTGGAATGTATCCGGTGTTTCAACCGATACCGGAAATCCCATGGCCATCGCTCCACGTTCCCTGATCCTCGCTCTCGCCTGTGCGGGAGCTGCCACCTTCCTGCTCATGAGCCGTAGCCCCGCCGAGCCCGCGAAAAGCGGATCGGGAGAGAAGAAGAAGATCGTCTTCGTGGCCGGGCGCCCGAGTCACGCTCCCGGCGAGCATGAACACCGGGCCGGCTGCATGCTACTGGCGGATCACCTGAACAAGAGCGGCATGCCGGTCGAGGCGGTGGTGGTGGACAACGGCTGGCCGAAGGATGAGAAGATTTTCGACGGGGCCTCGGCGGTGGTGATCTATGCCGACGGCGGCGGTGGTCATCCGGCGATGCCGCATCTGGCCAAGCTGCGCTCGATGGCGGACAGCGGGGTGGGCATCAGCTGCATCCACTACGGCGTGGAAGTGCCGAAGGGCGACGGAGGGAAGACCTTCCTGGATGTGATTGGAGGCTATTTTGAAACGGACTGGTCGGTGAATCCCCACTGGGACGGGAACTTCAAGCCTGCGAAGCATGAGATCGCCCGCGGGATCTCCGAGTTCAAAATCCGCGACGAGTGGTATTACCACATGCGTTTCCGCGAGAACATGGAGGGCGTGACGCCGATCCTCTCCGATGTGCCGCCGGCTGACACACTGAGCCGACCGGACGGAGCGCACTCCGGGAACCCCGCGGTGCGGGCTGCAGTGCTGGAGCGCAAGGAGCCGCAGCACGTGATGTGGGCCTTCGAGCGCAGCGGCGGAAAGAGCCGCGCCTTCGGCTTCACCGGCGGACACTTCCACAAGAACTGGAAGCACGACGATCACCGCGGGATCGTGCTGAACGCGATCGCTTGGATCGCCCACGTGGATGTGCCTACGGACGGAGTGCCTAGCAAGACTCCGAGCGAGGAGGAAATGGCGGCGAATCTCGACAAGAAGTGAATCGAAAAAGGGGTGCCATGCGGCACCCCTTTCGCGTTTCAAGATCTGCGCGCCTGTACCCGCTTATTGCTCTTCCTTCCCGGAGGCAGAGGCCTTGGCGGAAGATCGCTCGTCCGGAAGGATCTGCTCGAGCATGCGGTCGATCCCCTGCTCCGCCATCTCGCTGCGCGGGTAGATCGAGCGGGCCTTGAGATACCAGGAGAGGGCCGAGCCGACCTGCTTGTCGCGGCGCTCTTCGAAGGCCTTGGCGGTCATCAGCGCCTTGGTGAAGTCGGCCACATCCGGCGCGAGACGCTCCAGTTCGGAGCCGAGCTTCGGATCATCCGGGAAGTCTTTACGGATCGCGGCAAGCTGCTCCCATGCGGCTTCCTTCTGGTCCGCCTTGCTGAACTCGGAGGCCTTGCCGATGGCGGCCTCGATCTTACCGAGATTCGTGATGATCTGCTTGAAGGCTTCCTCGCGATTGGCATCGCCGGCGATGGCGGGAGCGAGTTCATACTGGCGGCGGAAGATCTCGCGGTAGTTCGCCTCGCTGACGAGACGGTCGAAGTCGTTTTTCGCGACGGCCATGCCGCTGCCGGTTTCCACCAGCTTATCGAACTCGGCGAGCTTGGGGTTTTGCGGCCAGACTTCCATGGCCTTCTGGATCTCCAGGCTGGCCTTTTCGTGATCGCTCTTCGAGGCGGCCAGCTTGGCGGCATCGATGTGCATGTTGCTCACACGGGTGTAGGTCGCAATGGCGGCTTCCGCCTTGGTGCCGTCGAAATCCCCGGAAGTCTCCTTCAGCTTCGCGACGAGCGTCTTGGCGGTGGCGTAATCCTTCGAATCGATGGCGGCGATCAGCTTGTAGGACTCGCGCACGAACTCAAGGACCTTGCGCTTATCATCCCGCGGCAGCGTCCGGATGGTCGGCATGAACTCGCCCGCCATGTAGGACTCCTGGAGACGCTTCGCGGCGCTTTGAAACTCCTTCTTTTCGAGCAGGAACTTGAAGGCGGCCACGCCTTGGTCGACATCGCGGATCGCCTCGCTGGCGAGCGAGTCAACGGCGGAAACCGTGGGACTGGTGCCAAGGCTCTCGCCGAAGAGCTTGGACATGTCGGATTTCTTGTCGATGTGCAGCTTGCTGTCGCCGTCCTTGAAGATCTGGTTGTAGAAGCGCGAGGCCATCACCACGTGCTCGAAGCGGCGCTGCGCGAAGAACTGCAGCATGAGCGCCTGATACTGGACCTTGGCCTGAAAGATCTGGATCTCTCCCTTCGAGAGATTCTCCTTTTTCATCCCGTCGATCTCATCGACGCGGCGCTCCGAATCGCGGTAAGCCATGGAATCGGTGCCGGTACCGGTGCGTTGCTCGGTACTGGTATCCGTCTGCTGTTGCTGCTGCTGCTGCTGGTCGTTGTTATTGTTGTTGCCGTTCTGGTTCTGGTCGCGACGACCCTGCGGGCCGAAGGAGCGGCGCTCGCCGTTACGGGTACCCTTGGCGATGGTGTCGGCATTGCGGATGAGACGCTGCTTCTCGTCCTCCATCGCGGAGTTAAGCGCGCGGGTGGCATTCACATCCTTCTTGGCCAGCACCGCGGTGTAGATCGCTTGCGAAAGCGAATCACAAAGCTTGGCATCCGCCGGGAAGGAAGAGGCGCGGGGCAGGAGCTTCACGCCGGCGGCAAAATCGGGGCCACCCGGATGGTGCGGCGAGACCTTCTCGAGGATCTGGGAGATGATGTCGCGGTATTCCTTGGCCGCCTCCGAATCATCTTCGGGCTCGTTGAGGTAACGCTCGAAGCGGGCAGCAACCAAACGGTTGTCGGTAGCGGCCCAAGTGCGACCGTTGAAGGCCACGGCCTCGCTCGAAGGATCGAAGAAAGGCAACTCGTTGCCGAAGGGGGAGTTGTTCTGCTTCGGCTGCTGATTGTTCTGCTGGGTACCGCCTTGAGTTGAATCCTGAGCCGGAGCGGCAGGGGTGTCCGTCACCTTGTCGCGGACATCCGGGTGCAGCACTTGAGCCGTGGCGACCACGGTGCCGGCGGCGATGAGGAGAAGGGAAGAGAGCGTTCTCATGGCAGTGCTCAAAGGCGGTTGATTCCGGTGGCCACAGGGATACCGCCCTGGCGGATCTTCACTTTGATCGCGTAGCGCTGGGAGCGCTCGATGTTCAGCTTAAGGAATTCGGAGGGGATCTCGACGCCCACGAATTCGGCACCACCCGGCGTCTTCACTTCCACGCTGACAACTTGGTTCGGGCTGGAATCCCGGAAGAACTTCTCATCGATGGTGCCCTCGATCACATACTCGTTATCGCGCAGCGAATTCCCATTCTCCATGTAATCGGAGACATTGAGATTCGAGACTCCGGCAAAGGACTCGGTCTTCTTGCCCATGAGGGCTTTCCCGCCAAAGAAGGCGACGGCGACGAATACGGCGATTCCAATGAGGAGGCCGGGGCTGATTCCAGAACTGGCACGACGAGCCATGATAAAGAGCGAGTTTGGGGAAAAGTCGGATGATTAAACGTCCCGCGCGAATGCAAGTTTCCACGAAACTCCTGCGGATTCACGCCTTTTTATCCGGGCTAATCCCACTGGTGGCGACGGGCTCCGATCCAAGCCGCGATCAGACCGGCAGCGACATGGAATGCGAGCATGTAAAGGCACTCCGCTCGCTCGGCCAAGCCGGTGTCGATCACCGACTTCACCGCATGCAAGACCTTGGGCTCCAAGGCACTGACGCTACCGGACCAAGCCCAGTAGGCGGAGATGAATTTCTGAGTGAAGAACTCCACGGAATCCGGCAGCGCCAGCACCGCCCCGGAAAGCGGTAACTGGAAACCGACGAGATAAATCGATAGCAGGGAGGCCTGCTCGGCAGTCCGCATAAGCGCGGAAATCCCGAGGCAGATCGCCGTCATGGCCCCGTTGATCAGGAGCAGGAAGATGATATGGCTCTCGAAGCCTCCCCCACCGCCCCGGAAGGGTGCGAAGAGATTCACGAACACGCCCATCCAGAGGGACTGCGCCAAAACCAAGCAGGCGAGGAAGGCCACCTTGCTCGCGAGGTAGGCGCTGGGGCGGAGCCCGCCGAATTTCTCCTTCTCGAAGATCTGCCGCTCGCCCGCGATCTCGCGGGCCGAGTTATTCGAGCCCATGAGGGAGAGCAGGATCACTTGGAACATGATGATGCCCGAAATCGCCGAGCCGACCGTCACCTGATCCCGCTTCACCGTCTGCTGCTCCGCAATCTCCGCGACGATGTTCCCCTGCCGGGTGTCAGAAAGGTTCGCGATCTGGCCGTTCGCATTCTCGGAGAACAGCGTTACCAGAATCGGGAAACAGAGCAGGATCGCGAGCTGGAGGAAGACCTGTCCGCGGTCGCGGAAGAAGATCCGCCAGCGCCGTGAGAGCAGGGTCATGAACTGGGTCATGAAGCCCGGAGTGCGGACCTTCGGGGTCTCTTCGGCAGGGGAAGTAAGCGGAGCCACTTTCTCCAGGACGGTGGTGCCGACTTCGGCGGCGGGAGCCGACTCCCCTTGAGACGAAGTGGACACCGGCTGGTTCACGACCCCCAGCGGAAGATGAAGCGCCCCCGAATCGATGAGCTTGGTGCGCACCTTGTCCAGCTTGCTGTAGTACGGCGCGCGGTGCTTCATCCACGAGCTCTGCCAGCGCTCGGAGGTTTGAGTGGCGAGCTTCGGATACACCTCCTCGGTATCGTGCACCGAGAAATAGTGGGTCACCTGATCCGGCGGACCGTGATAGGCCACCCGGCCTTCATGCAGTACGAGGATGGAATCATAGAGCTCGAGGTGAGCGAGCGAGTGCGTGACCGAGAGGACAATGCGCCCTTCGCGACGGGAGAGATCATGAAGCAAGCGGACGATCTCGCGCTCCGAGCGGGGATCAAGGCCGCTGGTCACCTCATCGCAGAGCAAGAGCTTGGGATCGGAGACCAATTCCATGGCCAGGCCTAGACGGCGCTTCTGGCCTCCGGAAAGCACCTTCACCTGACGGTCTGCAATCGCAGCGAGGCCGGTCTCCTCCAGCACGCGATCGATGCGATGGTCCAGCTCCTCATTGTCGCGGACGGCCACGCGCAGCTTGGTGGCGGCTTCCACCGATTCGTCCACCGTAAGCGGATCGTAAGCGATGGAGAACTGGGGTACATAGCCGATGTCCGAGGCTTCGAGATCACCTTCCACCGAGAGATTCCGGCCTTCCCAGTAGAGGCCGCCGGAGGATTCCGGATTCAGCCCCGCGATGGTCTTGAGCAAGGTGGTCTTGCCACAGCCGGAGGGGCCGACGATGGCCATGAAGTGCCCGCGGGGAATCCTGATGTTGACCAGATCGACGAGGTTGATCGACTCGCCGTCCTTCTTGATGGTGAAACAAACGTCCTGAAGTTCGAGCACGGTTCGAAGGGTGAATTCGGATGCTTACGCAACAAAGCGAAGGAATTGCGCAAGGGCGAGAAGAAAGGAGGGGCCGAAGCCAGCACCCTCCTTCCTTCCCCGAGGGGCTTCGGCAGCTCAGCGGGATCGCCTTACGGCCAGCTCCTCGGGCGTAAGAATATGCCGAAAGGTCAGGCTGATCCTGCTATCATCCGTCTCGGTCTTCTTCACCGCATGCAGCCAATGATCCTGCGTGCCCTGGCTCATGTAGAAGAGCGAGCCATGCGGCAAAGGGTATTCCACGGTGAGCTCGGGATCTGTCTTGCTGCGGAAGCTCGGGCAGCGCTCCGCACCAACCGAGAGGATCGCCACCCCCGTGCCTTCCGCGAGGTTGTGGGTCGCATCGGAATGGAAACCCATCGATGAGCGCCCGGATTCGTAATAGTTCAGCAAGCAATTCGTCGGCATGAAGCCGAGACGAACGGAGATTGCTTCGCACAGCGGAGCTAGGCGGGGATGCATCGGCACCAACTGATAGTCGACACCGGAGTCGTCATAGGTCTGGCCGAAGCAAGCGGTCTTCCGTGCTTTCATCCGTTCGTCCCATTGCACCTCCGACAGCAGAGCCTCGAACAAGGCACTGGCATCGGCGGGACTTAGAAACTGGGGATCTAGCGTGGCTTCCGGTTCGGTCATCATCGTTGGACCGCCAGACTATCATAGCCCGGACACCTGATCCAGTCCCTGCTTCGCGCCGCGATCCCGTTTCACTTCAGATACACCTCGCGCGGCTTCGCACCATCGCCAGGGCCGACGACGCCGCGGGCTTCGAGGATATCCACCATGCGCGCGGCGCGGGTGTAGCCGAGACGCAGGCGGCGCTGGAGTAGCGAGGTACTGCACTTTTGCTCCTGTCGCGCGACCTCGATGCACTTCATGATGAGATCTTCATCCGCCGGAGAGATCTCCTCCTCGTCATCGCCATCTTCACCACCGGAGTCGATGGAGCGGACAATGTCCGACTCGAAGTTCGGCTCAGCCTGGGCGGCGCAGTGGTCGACCAAGCGCTCCACTTCTTCATCCGAAACAAAGGCACCCTGCGAGCGCTCCAGCTTCGCGGAGCCGGGCGGCAGGTAGAGCATGTCGCCCTTGCCCACCAGTTTCTCGGCGCCCTTCGTGTCCAAGATAACGCGCGAGTCGAGCTGCGAGGAAACTTGGAAGGCGATGCGGCAGGGAATGTTCGCCTTGATGATGCCGGTGACCACGTCGGCACGCGGTGTCTGCGTGGCGATGATGAGGTGAATGCCCGCGGCACGCGCCTTCTGCGCAATGCGTGCGATGCACATCTCCACATCCGCCGGAGCGGTCTGCATGAGGTCCGCCAACTCATCGATAAGCACGACGATGTAGGGATAGCGGTCGGGGATCTTCTCCTCCTCGATCGGCAGTTCTTCCTCCTCGGCTTCGGCACCAAGCTCGCCAGACTCTAGCGCAGCGGCGATGGACTCGATGGCGTCCATGTCCACCTCTTCATCGGCGTTCCATGGTGGCGGGGCCTCTTCCTCTTCTGCGGCCACCTCCGGTTTCTCCGGACGGACGCGGTGGTTGAAGGAATCGAAATTCCGCACGCCGGTCTTCGCAAAGACGCGGTAGCGCTTCTCCATCTCGTTCACGACCCACTTCAGCGCGGCCACGACCTTCTTCGGATCGGTCACGACGGGAACGACGAGGTGGGGCAGCTTGTTGTACATCTGCATTTCCACCACCTTCGGGTCGACCATGATGAAGCGGAGTTCATCCGGGCCGAACTTGAAGAGCATCGAGGCGATGATCGAATTGATGCAGACCGATTTGCCCGAACCGGTGGCACCGGCGACGAGCAGGTGAGGCATGGCGGCGAGGTCGCCGATGACCGTCTTGCCATAGACATCCTTGCCCAGGGCGAGCGGGATCTTCTTCTTGGCCGAGCGGAACTCGGGATCCTGCAGCAGCTCGCGCAGGGGCACGGAAACCTTCTGCGAATTCGCGAGCTCGATGCCCACGGTGTCCTTGCCGGGAATCGGCGCGAGGATGTTGATCCGCTCCGCACAGGTGGCGCGGGCGATATCCGCCTCAAGCTGGGCGATGCGCGAAACACGCAGACCGGTGGAGGGATAGATCTCGTAGCGGGTGATGGTCGGGCCACGGGTGATGTCGCCCGGAGTGACCTCAATCCCGAAGGCCCGAAGCGTTTCGACGATGGTGCGCTGGGTCGCGAGAAGCTCGTCGCGGTTCGCCTCGGGGGCTTCTTCACCGGTATCCGGATCGAGCAGGTCGAAGCCCGGAAGCTCGTAGTCCTCGAAGCCCGCGGTCGAAAGCGAGAGATGTCCTTCTCCCTTCTGCTTGCGCTCGAAAGGTTTGTCCCCCGGCTTCGGCGCATCGATCTTGCGCTGCGAGGCATCGAAAATCTGGGGGGCGGGAGTTTCGCGCAGCGGCAGCTCTTGCTGGCCTTGGGGCTCCGGCGTCGGAACGGCCGCGGCACTTTTGGCCTCGCGCTCCTTACGGCGGCGCTCGCGTTCACGCTCACGCTCGTTGTTGCGGATCTCTTCTTTCTCGGCAGCGACGCGCCCCTCTTCCTTGCGCTCGCGGTGATTGGCCATCGCCTCAAGAATCAAGGCATGGACGCCCTTGATGAATTTCACCGGCGGCTGGCCGGTAAGCAGGATCAAACCGACCAAGTAAGCGGCACCCAGTAGCAGCAACGAGCCGATGCGATTCAGAAGTGGCAGGAAGATGTGATTCCCCAGCAGCCAGCCGGTCAGGCCGCCCGCATGCTTGCTCCAGTCTACCCCGGTGCCGCCCCGCAGCGCGTGCATGAAGGCGGCACCGCTGAGGATGAGGATGATGAACCCGACCATCGTTCGCGGCCAGAGACGGCCGTCGAACACCAGCTTCACGACGCCGAACCAGATCAGCGCTACCGGCACGATGTAACCCGCGGCACCGAAGAGGGCTACTTGGATGAAGCCGAGAACCGCCCCTACCCCGCCGATGAAATTGTGGCGCTCCTCACCTACCGCACGCTCGGTCGCGAAGTCCCGGAGAAAGCCGATATCGTTCAGGTCCTTGGGCGTGAAGGAAATGACCGAGAGAAAGCACAAGAGGCCGACGCAGATCAGCACGATGCCTACTACCTCGTTCGACCAACGCGGTGGCTCGGATTTCTCGCCTCGTTTGCGGTTGTCACTTTTCGCCATGCCGGATTTCCCCCGGCCAGCATCCCCCGCAAGAACCTGAGGGGCAAGATTGTTTTCGATTCACCGATTGTATGGAAATCCGTAAAAACGGGCTTTTCCCGAACCCGGGACTTCCAGAAACAAGGTCGACCCGCCAAGTTTGCCGCCCCGTGGAACCCATCGTCTTCGAGCCCCTCTACATGCAGCGCGTCTGGGGTGGACGCGAACTGGCACACCAATATGGTCGCAAGCTTCCCGATGAAGCGCCGTACGGCGAGTCTTGGGAAGTGGTCGATCGCGAGACCGAGCAGTCCGTGGTGCGCGGTGGGAGCCATGCGGGGAAGACACTTCACGAGCTCTGGACAAAGCATCGCGACGAGGTGTTCGGCCTCGGACTCCCGGAGACCGAGCGCTTTCCGATCCTGATCAAGGTCTTGGACGCCCGCGACGACCTTTCCATCCAAGTCCATCCGCCGGTCGCGCTGGCGGACTCCCTGAAAGGCGAGCCGAAGACCGAGATGTGGTACATCGCCGATGCGAACTCCGGGGCATCGCTCCATGTGGGCCTGAAACAAGGCGTGTCCCGGCAGGATTTCAAGGCCGCCATCCAAGACGGAACGGTCGCGGAGGCGGTCCACTCGATTCCGGTCCAAGCCGGGGACTCGATCTTCATTCCCTCCGGTCGGCTCCACGCCATCGGAGCCGGTCTTTTGATCCACGAGATCCAGCAGAACAGCGATACGACCTACCGGGTCTTCGACTGGAACCGCCTGGGCCTCGACGGCAAGCCGCGGGAGCTCCATGTGGAAGAATCGCTGGCGAGCATCGACTTCGAGGATTTCGAGCCCGACCTCGCCGAACCGGACCAACAGATCATTGCGGAATGCGAATACTTCCGGGTGGAGAAATTGAAGCTCCAGCCAAGCGAGAGTTGCGGCCACCGCGATCCCCGATGGTTCTCGATCTTCTCGGTCGCCGAAGGCGAGGTGGAGAGCGGCGGATTCCGCTTCAATAAGGGCGATTTCTTCCTACTCCCCGCCGGCAATGGATCGGTGGTGGCGAAGAGCGGAAGCGTCATTCTCAGGACGACGCTCCCGGCGCGATAGATCCATCCAAGCTTCAGCCCAGTTGCCGGGCCGCCTGGAGTGTGTTCTTCATCAGCAGCGCGATCGTCATCGGGCCGACACCGCCGGGGACGGGGGTGATGGCGGAGCACTTCGGAGCCACCTCGTCGTAGGCGACATCGCCCACGAGACGGTAGCCCTTCTTGGTGGAAGGATCGTCGATTCGGTTGATGCCGACATCGATCACCACGGCGCCGTCCTTGACCCAATCGGCCTTCACCATTTCAGGACGACCGACGGCGGCGACGATGATATCGGCACGACGACAGATGGCGGGCAGGTCTTTGCTGCGGGAGTGGGCGATGGTGACGGTCGCATCCGAACCCTTCGCCATCAGGAGCAGGGCCATCGGCTTGCCGACGATCATGCTGCGGCCGATCACGACGGCTTCAGCACCGGCGGTCTTCACCCCGGAGGCGGCAAGCAGGCGCATGCACCCGGCCGGCGTGCAGGGGACGAAACCGGTGGGATCTTCAAGGGCGAGTTTCGCGACATTCTCCGGGTGGAAGCCATCGACATCCTTGCGCGGGTCGAGCGCACGAACCACGGCTTCTTCATCGATGTGTTTCGGTGGCGGGCTCTGCACCAGAATGCCGTGGATCGCGGGATCCGCATTCAACTCGCGGACGACGGCGAGCAGCTCTTCCTGGGTGGTGGTAGCGGGTAACTCGATCTTGCGCGAATAGAGTCCGAGATCGCCGCAAGTCCGCACCTTGGAACCGACATAGACATGCGAGGCCGGATCATCGCCGACAAGCACCACGGCCAGCCCGGGAGTGATGCCCTTGGACTTCAACTCTTGGACCTCTGCGCGGCACTCTTCCAATACGGAAGCAGCAACGGCCTTGCCATCAATTACGGAACTCATCGTACTTCTTCGGGAAAGGTTTCGCCGGTGCCCGCCCGCATGATCGATTCGATGCGGCTGCGCCAGCCTTCGAACTCATCTTCCGAAAGCCCTCCGGGCACGGCAAGCGCCTCGTCGAATATGACGCGCACGGTGCTGCAGGGCTTCGGGATGACGAAGCGGTCCCAAGTCTTGAGCCGCCAGCAGGAAGAATACTCGACGTGGATAGGAATCACCGGAGCGCCGCTGGTTTCGGCGAGTTTCACGATGCCCGCTTGGATCACGTGGCGGGGACCGCGAGGACCATCCGGGGTGACGCAGACATCCACGCCCTCGCGGAGCGCCTTCCGCATACCCACAAGGGCCGCGACACCGCGACGCGAAGACGAGCCGCGGACGGAGCCGATACCGAAGACCCCCATGGCCTGTGCCAGCGCGGCACCGTCATGGCTGGCGCTGGTCAGCACCACGGCCTGCCGGTGCTTGCCGCAAGCACGCTTCCACGCCGCGGGAACGGTGAAGATGCAATTGTGCCAGAGGCAATAGACGACAGGGCCCGCGATCCCACCGGGACGGGTGAGCCCGCAGCGGTCGGTGATCTCGAAGCGCAGCGTGGCGCACCATGCCTGCATGATCCGCCCGGCGAGCTTGCCGAGGAAGGTGGCCTTGCCGCTCTCGCGGATCTCGCTGCGATCGCCCGCCATTACAGGAAACCTCCCGCGTGCAGGGTCTCGACCAAATATTGCTGGCGGGCCAGCAGGCTCTGATAGAATTCGTGACGCTGTGGATCCGGATCGCGACGCGTGGAGTCATCCACGGTCACGATGTAGCCGGCGATTTCATCGAAGCCGAGCGACTCGCCATTGAGGCGGAAATAGACGACCGCCGCTTGCATGGCAGCGCCGAGCAAGGGGCCGCCGCTCCCGGCGACGGCGACGACGGGAACACCAAAGACATCCGCGAGGAGTTGCTGGAACGCCGGGCCGGCATCGCGGGCAACACGAACGCCGGCAGGCTCGAAGCCGAGGTCGCGAAGTCGGCTGAAAGCATAGCCGAAGCCTAGGGCCAGGCCCTCTGCGGAGGCGCGGGCCAAATTGGCCGGGGTGAAATTATCCAGGGTGATGCCGTGCATCACGCCGCTGGCATCCGGCAAGCGCGGGGTCGCTTCGCCACGCAGATACGGGAGGAACAACAGACCGTTTGCCCCGGCAGCGGTAGACTCCAAGGCGCGCTCGAACTCTCCGGCGGACCATCCGTAATGACGGCGTACGAGTTCCAATGCGGATACAGCGTTTGCCATCCCGAGGCGCGAGAGCCAGCGGCCCGAGGCATCGCAGAGCGTGGCGGCCTCACCGCGGAAATCGACCAAGGGACCATCCGAGACAGCGGAGAGCGAGCCATCCGCGGAGAGATCGGCGACGACGGCGCCATCCGATGCGGCACCGACCGCGAGGGCGGCCAAGGCGGCGGAACCGGAGCCCGGAGCGATAATGACGCCTTCAGGAAGTCCCCACGCTTTGCAGAGGGCGGGCCTCAAGGTGCCGCGCGGCTGGGCCGGGGAGATTCCCGGCGGCAGCATGTCGAAGAGGCGGACATCGATGAACTCCATCAACTCCGCGCTCCAGCGGCGCTGCGGGACATTGAAGAGCCCGGTGGTGGCCGCCGAGCCCGCTTCGATGCCTGCCTCTCCGCTGAGCCAGTAACCGATGAAGTCCTGCGGCGTCATCAGGCGGGCCGCGCGCTGGAAATGATAGGGCTCGTGCTGCTTGAGCCAGAGGCACTGGGCGGCGAGGGAACCTGCTTCGACGGGATTGCCAGCGAGTTCAATCAGCCCAGGCCCGCCGCCAAAGGCGCGACCGATCTCGTCGGCCTGGCGCTGGGCGGAGCGGTCGATGCCGAGCTTCGCCGGGCGGATGATGCGGTTGCTCTCATCGAGCACCACCATGCCACCGGTGGGTGCGGTGATGCCGATACCGGCGACGCTGCCGCGGTGATTACCGAGACCCTCGAGGCATTGACGCATCGCTTGGTCTGCAGCGGCAATCCATTGCGCGGGATCCTGCTCGCGATAGCCATCGGGGAGCCCCTCGACCCATGTATGGGCGGCGACGGCCTCCGCGGACACCGTCGCGGCTTCCAGATCGAGCGCCACCACGCGGGTGGCCGCGTGGCCGATTTCAATTCCGAGGAAATGCATGCACTGCTTTCTTTGGGGCCGGGTGTCACGGCATCCAAGGGGCGGGCATACCCTTTGCCGCAGCTACCCACTTGGCAAGCCCGCGCTTGAATCCTCGCGGTCTTGCCGCATCGTCCTCCGCGTGAGCGATTTCGAAGAGAAGGTGCGCGAGGCCCTCGCCTCCCCGCAAAACCAAGGTGAACTGGCTGATGCCGATGCGGTCGGGACGGTGGGTTCGCCGGACTGTGGGGACATGCTGCGGATGTGGCTGAAGTTCACCGAGAAGGACGGCAAGCGGGTGATCGACCGGGCCTCCTTCCAATCCTTCGGCTGCCAGACCGCAATCGCGGTAGCCTCGATGGCGACGGAGTTGCTGAAGGGCAAGACGGCGGAGGAGGCTCGCGAGCTCTCGGCGAACGAACTCACCGGGGATCTGGGGCCGCTGCCGCCGATGAAAATCCATTGCGGTCAGCTGGTGGAGGGTGCGCTCAAGAATGCACTGGATCAGACGCCGGCAGCGCCCTTGGCAGCACCGGTTGGAGGCACACTTGCCGAGGCGATGCAGAAGCCTGCGGGAAAGATCCGGATCGTGCCGCTGGATTGAGAAGTCATGGGCTTCTCGATCAACACGTTCTATCAGCAGATCTTCAGGCTATGGCGGAAGAAGCGGCTGGTCCTGTTCCAGCGTTACATCTCGCCGGGCAAAGAGGACCTGCTGTTGGACGTGGGTGGCTATCCGATCTTCTGGACGGCGCATGCGCCGATGGTAGCGAGAGTGGATACGCTGAACCTGCATTGCGGCAGCTTTGATGCGGAGCGATTCCCGGAGCACGAGATCAGAACGTTGGAGGGAGACGGGCGGGCGCTGGAGTTTGCGGATGGGAGCTATGATATTGCGTTCTCGAACAGCGTGATCGAGCACGTGGGTTCATGGGAGGACCAGAAGCGCTTCGCCGCGGAGATGTGCCGGGTGGGCAAACGCGTGTGGTGTCAAACACCTGCTCTGGAATGCCCGATCGAGCCGCACTTCCTCGCGCCCTTCGTCCACTGGCTGCCGAGGAGCTGGCGGCCTTTCGTCGTGTGCTACTTCACCCCGAGGGGTTGGGCGGCAAAGGGCAACAAGGCGGCGATCCAAGAGATGGTCGATTGGACGCGGCTCATCTCGAAACGCGAGATGAAGGAACTCTTCCCGGACTGCCAGATCGTAACCGAGTATCTGGCGCCCTTTGTGCCGAAGTCCTACATCGCGGTGAGGAGGTAGCCGACCCTGGTCCAAGGTGGTGAAGATCTGTTAGACGCGACAAGGGTACAAAAAAGCGCCCGGCCCCGATGTTACTCGGGGCCGGGCGAATACCTGGCGGCGACCTACTCTCACAGGACCTGTCGTCCCAATACCATCGGCGCTGCAGCGTTTCACTTCCGGGTTCGGA
>NZ_JAPDDR010000027.1 GCF_025950095.1 Luteolibacter rhizosphaerae
CGGAGCATGAGCACCGGACGCTGCGAGCCCTGGTCAAATACTGCTGCTACGACAAAAGGAAACGGGCGAACTTCAATCAAACCTGGAACTCCGGAGCCTTAACCTGACGCGCATGCCCTTTGGGGCTCTAGAGGCGTGTTGCTCCTTACCTTGGGCTTTCTCATTGCCGCCCTTTGAGGCTCCAGATGCGCAGCGGTTAGGGGATGTGCTGGTTGTTCTCATCACTCAGGGATCCGTCCGGATGCAGGGTGACTGCCACGACGAAGAGACCGCTGTCGATCTCCTCGGCTTCCCGTTCGCCTCGTAGAAACTCTTGGTAGCGGGTGATCATGTCCTCGGCGTATTCCTCAAGCGCGGCGCGTTCGGTTGCATAGACTGCGAAGCCGTCGTCGATGCGTTCTGCGGGTTTGGGCCCTTCACCGAGGACCTCGGAGTATAGGCACCATCCGTGGGCGGTCTCGCCGGGTTTTGGGTGAGACAGCATCGCAGACGGTTTTCGTTCGCGTTGAGGGGAGGCTTGGGTCTGGAGGGTGTCGATGATCTCGGTGTAGTGGTCGGCGATCTGTTGGGCCTCGTATTCGTCGTTGCACTCTTCGATGAGGAAAAATTGCTCCTGAAGTTCGCCGCGGAACCATTGGGCGGTTTTGGTCCACGCATCCCTGCGGGCAGAGAGGCCGTCGATGGTTTGGCCGAAATCGATAGAGCTGAGGGAGAAGTGGTAGGGGCGGTTGGTCGTCATCGGATCAGCTTAGTTGTGTTGAGGATGCATCAAGGGCTGGAAACGAAGTGTCGGGATTGCTATAGATGGGCATGCCGAGGGGAAAGCGATGGACCCGAGATGAGCTGACAATAGCTCTGGGAATCTACCACAACCTTACCTTCGGGCAGCTTCATGCGAAGCAGGCGGTGATCGTGGAGTTGGCCGAGAAGCTTGGGCGCGGGGCGAATAGCGTTGCGATGAAGCTGTGCAACTTTGCTTCCCTCGATCCCGCTTTGAAGATGCGGGGCATCAAAGGGCTGGAAGGAGCGAGTGCCCTTGATCGCGAAGTTTGGGCTGACTTCCATGGCAATCCCGAAGAGGTGGTGCCGGAGAGCCGGGAGGGGCTTCGGGTCTTGTTCGGGGCGAAGCCTGAAGAGGATCTTGAGGTGATACCCAAACAGGGGATCCGCGTGCGGAAGAAACCGGTTGGCGAAACCGAGGTGCTTCTCACTGCCAAGCAGCGCCGGGGTCAGGACTACTTCCGTGATGCCGTGCTCAATAACTTCGGCGGGTGTTGTGGAGTGACGGGCATGCCGATCCGTGAGTTCCTCGTGGCATCTCACATTCTGCCGTGGAGAAGCCACCCCGAGGAGCGACTCAACGTGAGGAACGGGCTCTGTCTCTCCCGCTTGCATGATGCCGCCTTTGATCGCGGCTTTATCGCGTTCGACGATGATCTGGGGCTGATGGTGTCCCCGGCGTTGAGTGCGCACTTTCCGCAGCGTGCGGTGGCGGAGAACTTCAAGGCCTATGCGGGAGAGACACTGGCCATCCCAGCGGACGGTGTGCTGCCGGATCCGGCCTTTCTTGCCATGCACCGGAGCTCGATTTTCATCAAGGGTTAGCAAATCGCCGTTCATGGGGCGATAGCAGCATGCCTCCGGAGATGCTTCGACAGACTATGAGTAGCATTCTTTGACCGCTTGCATTCTTCCGGCGCGGCGGTTCATTATGAGATGAAAGCTGTGCCGATTCTGATCCTCGGGCTGACCTCCACGATCTTTGCAAGTTCCTTGGAGGACTTCCGTTGGAAGAAACGGATACTGGTGGTGACGCAGTCAGACGAGTCGATCGGGAAGCAGCTCCGGGAAGGGAAGGCTGGCTTGGCAGAACGCGATGTGGAGATCTTCGTTCTTCAGGGAGAAGCTGGGATTGGCAAGGTCCCCGATAAAGAGCTCGCGACTCAACTCCGCGAGCGCTTTAGGCCGGAGAAGGGAAAGCCAGAAATTATTCTGATCGGTAAAGACGGCAAGACAGTGCTACGATGGGAGGCTGACAAGTTCACCCCCTCTGATCTTTTCGCCAAGGTCGATGCGATGCCGATGAGGAAAGATGAGATGCGAAAGGAGTGAGTTTTCAATTCGACCGGGTGACTCCTTGCATGCCATGCAAGAGGTCGTTGCTTCGGAATGTCAGGGGGATGTAGCTACAAGGGCTCCTTCAGCGGGCCGGAGGCGCCGCGCTCCCGGGCGCTGACGCGTTCCGATGGCTTGAGCCATGCATGCGGATCGTCTGCTTGCGTGTGGGCGATCCGGAGGTAAGGGAGGGCGTATGACGACTTTTGCGGCGGCTTATCAGGGTTCCCTCGCTGCGGATGCGCTGGCGATGCCGGTGCATTGGTACTACAACCGGGAGTGGCTGCGGCGGGATTACGGGGTGGTGGACCGATTCGTGGCGCCGCGGAATCCGCATCCGGAGGGCTACATGCAGAAGCTGCGCTGGGAGCCGCTGAACGAGAAGGCGGACATCATGCACGAGGAGGCGCGCTATGTGGGGCAGAAGGAGATCCATTATCACCAGCACCTGAAGGGCGGGGAGAACACGCTGAACTTCCGGCTGGCGGCGGAGCTTTACCGCTGGGTGATCGATCGCGGGGACTACGATGTGGATGCGTGGCTGGAGCACTACCTGATCCTGATGCTGATGCCGGGTTGGAACAAGGATACCTACATCGAGGAGTGCCACCGGAATTTCTTCGCGAGCTATGCGGAGGGGAAACCGCCGCGGGAATGCGGGGTGGCTGACAAGCACATCGGGGGATTAGCCGCGGTGCCGGCTCTGCTGGCAGCGCTGGAGGTGACGGATCCAAGTCTATCGCTGGAGAGCCTGTGCGGGATCGTGCGGGTGCACGTGGGGCTGACGCATCCGCATGAGGAGACGCTGCGGGCGGCGGTGACGCTGGTGAAGGTGCTGTATGCGATCAAGAGGGGAGCGAGCGTGCGGGAGGCGATCCGGCTGGAGGCGGCGGATTGGTTGAGGGCGGAGGAGATCGAGGGGTGGATCGCGGCGGGGGAGGAGGACAACCATGTGGTGGGGGAGCGGTTCAGCTCGGCGTGCTATGTGGAGGATTCGGTGCCTTCCTCGCTGTATCTGGCGTGGAAGTATCATGATGATTTCAAGGCGGGGCTGGTGGCGAACGCGATGGCGGGGGGGGACAATTGCCATCGGGGGGCGTTTGTGGGGAGTGTGTTGGCGGCGGGGTGTGGGGGAAGTTTGCTAGATTTCAGTGTTCAGTTTTCAGGAAAGGCAGGGTGATTAGGGGAAGTGTCGAGTGGTAAGTGAGCAGTGGAAGTTCTAAGCCGCGAAAAGGCGCAGGAGGGCGCAAAAGTTGGAGGAAAGGCAGGTGCCGAGTGATCAGTGAGCAGTGATCAGTGGAAGAGGTTTGCGGGGGAGGATGGGGGGCGCGGAGGGGCGCGAGAAGTTGGAGGAAAGGCAGGTGCCGGGTGGTGGGGGAGTGCCGAGTGATCAGTGATCAATGGAAGAAGTTGAGATGGAGTCGTCCAATCCGGGAGAGGAGGAGGAGGGGTAATCGAAACCGGGCTTGAGCGGAGGGGGTTTCGTGGGTAAGTCCCGCGCGCGATGATGCCGGGTACGCTGCCGCCGCTGAATTATCCCGAAAGCTTGCCGGTGGTCGGCATGCGGGGGGAGATCGTGGCGGCGATCCGGGCGAATCCGGTGGTGGTGGTGGTGAGCGAGACGGGCTCCGGGAAGACGACGCAGCTGCCGAAGATGGTGGCGGAGGCGCTGGAGGGCTCGACGCGGAAGATCGGGTGCACGCAACCGCGGCGGATCGCGGCGGCGAGCGTGTCGAAGCGGGTGGCGGAGGAGCTGAAGACGCCGCTGGGGAGCTTCGTGGGCTACCAGGTGCGCTTCGAGGACAAGATCTCGAAGGAGACGCGGGTGAAATTCATGACGGACGGGATCCTGCTGGCGGAGACGCAGGGGGATCCGGAGCTGAGGCAGTATGATGCGCTGATCCTGGACGAGGCGCACGAGCGCTCGCTGAACATCGACTTCCTGCTGGGGTATCTGAAGCGGCTGTTAGAGCGACGGAAGGACCTGAAGGTGGTGATCTCCTCGGCGACGCTGGATGCGGGGTCCTTCGCGGCGTTCTTCAATGGCGCGCCGGTGCTGCAGGCGGAGGGCAGGACTTTCGGAGTGGAGGAGTTTTTCCTGCCGCCGGATGAGGATGAAGAGCTGGCGCGGCAGGTGCCACGGGCGGTGGATTGGCTGACGGATGTGGATCCGAACGGCGATGTGCTGGTCTTCCTGCCGGGGGAGCGCGAGATCCGCGACTGTGCGGATGCGCTGGACGGGCGGAAGTATCGGAACACGGAGATCCTGCCGCTCTTCGCGCGGCTGGGACTGGGGGACCAGCAGCGGATTTTCAATCCGGGATCGCGGCGGCGAATCATCCTGGCGACGAACGTGGCGGAGACTTCGCTGACGATCCCGGGGATCGTCAGCGTGGTGGATAGCGGGCTGGCGCGGGTGAGCCGGTGGAGTCCGGGTCGCGGGGTGCAGCGCTTGCAGATCGAGGAGGTATCGCAGGCAAGTGCGCGGCAGCGGAAGGGGCGCTGCGGCCGTGTGCGGGAGGGGGTGTGCGTGCGGCTCTACTCGGAAGAGAATCTGGCGGAGCGGGCGGAATTCACGGATCCGGAGATCCGGCGGAGTTCGCTGGCGGGAGTGATCCTGCGGATGAAATCGCTGGGGCTGCCGGACATCGAGGAGTTTCCCTTCCTAGATCCGCCGGCACCGAAGGCGATCTCCGAGGGTTATCGTACTTTGCGCGAGGTGGGGGCGCTGGACAAGGACAAGCAGCTGACGGAAGCCGGCCGGATGATGGCTCGGATGCCGGTGGATCCGCGGCTTGCGCGGATGCTGTTAGAGGCGCGTCACGAACATTGCCTGGCGGAGATCCTGCCGATCGTGGCGGGCTTGGAATCGAACGATCCGAAGGAGCGTCCGGCGGAGAAAACGAAGGAGGCGGATGCGGCGCATGCGCGCTGGAAGGATGCGGAGAGCGACTTCCGCGGGATGCTGCGGCTGTGGCTGGATGTGCAGCGTTTCCGCGAGGGGCGGGGCTGGAAGCGCAACCAGCTGCGGAAGTATTGCGGCGAGGCTTTCCTGAATTACCGGCGGGTGCAGGAGTGGGCGAACGTGCATGACGAGCTGAAGGAGCTGGTGGAGCGCGAGCTGCGCTGGCAGGTGAAGCCGCTGGCAGGGAGCACCGAGAAATCGGCGGCGTATGATAATTTTCACCGGGCGCTGCTGGCCGGGGTGCCGCGGCAGTTCGGGCTATGGGATCGTGATGAGCGGGCGTATCGCAGTGCGAGCGGCGGGCACTTCGCGGTGTTCCCGGGGTCCGGGCTTTTCGGCGGGAAGAAGTGGGACTGGGTGATGGCGATGGAGCTGGTGGACACGACGCGGCTGTGGGCGCGGCGGGTGGCACGGATCGATCCCGCGTGGGTGGAGAAGGTGGCGCCGCACCTGTGCACGAGCCGCTATGGCGAGGGCTATTGGGACGAGCAGCAGGGGGCGGTGTATGCGAAGGAGACGGTGACCTGCGGCGGTCTGCCGATCGTGGCGGGCCGGCGGGTGCACTACGGGCGGATCGATCCGGCGGGGGCGCGGCGGATCTTCGTGGCGGAGGGGCTGATGCAGGGGAAGGTGCGCGGGAAGTCGCGGGCGCTGGAGCGACTGGCGTCGCTGAAGGAGGAGATAGAGGGGATCGAGCAGAAGCTGCGTCGGCCGGGAGGCTTGTGGAGCGAGGAGGCGATCTTGGATTTCTTCGAGAGCCGCTTGCCGGGGAACATGCACACGACGAAGGCGTGGCTCGACTGGCAGGCGAAGCATGAGGACAGCGTGATGCCGGGGGCGGGAGATGTGGTGCTGGAGGATCTGGAGGCGCTGGATCTGGAGGGGTATCCGGATTGGCTGGGGCATGCGGGGGAGGAGTATGCGCTCTACTATCGAACGGCTCCGGGCGAGCGAGACGATGGGGTGACGCTGGGCGTGCACATCGATCAATTGCCGCGGCTGCCCGAGTGGCTGCCGGGCTGGGGGGTTCCGGGCGACATGGCGTGGCGGGTGGAGTGGATGATCCGCTCGCTGCCGAAGGATTTGCGTCGCGAGTGCCAGCCGGTGGCGGAGGCGGCGCAGGGATTCGCGGACGAGTGGCGCTACAAGGAAGCGGATGCCGCGCTGGAAGTACGATTGGCGCAGTATTTGACGAAGTTTTCGGGATACGAAATCACGCCGCGGAGCTTCGACATCGAGAGGATGCCGGAGGAACTGGTGACGAAGGTGTGGGTGTGCGATGATGAGGAGCGTGAGCTGGCATTCGGCAAGGATGTGCGGGCGCTGCAGGCGAAGCTGGGGAAGGTGGTGACGGATCGCTTCGAGGCGGCGGCGAATGCGGAGTGGGAGCGGCGCGGGATGAAGGAGTGGACGGAGGGGGAGGTGCCGGAGCGGGTGGAGACACCGGCGGGTCCGGCTTATCCGGCGTTGATCGACGAGGGGAGCTCGGTGGGGGTGAAGGCGTTTTTGAATCCGGCGGAGGCGGCGGAGTCGCACCGGGCCGGGCAGGTGCGCTTGCTGATGCTGGCGCAGGCGGATCAGGTGAATTACTTGAAGAAGAAGTATCCGCTGGGGCTGATGGCGAAGGTGGAGCTGCCGCGGATGGGGACATCGATGGATGACCTGATCGCGCTGGCGGGCGAGGGGGCGTTGGGCGGGAAGCGGTATGCGAGCCCGCAGGATTTCGCGGCGAAGCTGAAGGATGCGAAGGGGCGTTGGTTCGAGGCGGCGACGGCGATTTCGAAATCGCTGGATGCGAGCTTCGAGGCGGTGGGGCCGGTGCGGCAGTGGATCCATGACAATCGGAAGGACCGGCATCTGGCGGCGGTCGCGACGGACTTGGAGGAGGAGCTGACGTGGCTGCTGCGGTCACGCTTCGTGTGGCGTGCGGGGTATCTGCGGATGCGCTCGCATGACCGCTACTTGCGCGGGATGCGGTCGCGACTGGGGCGGATTGCGAGCCTGCCGCTGGTGAAGGATTTGGAGAAGATGGAGCGGGTGCGGAAGTATTGGCAGCCGTGGTTCATCGCGTGGACGAAGCGTCCGGAGGATCCGGGGCTGTGGGAGTATGGCTGGCTGCTGGAGGAGTTCCGGCTGTCGCTTTTTGCTCCCGATATCCCGGTGGAGATGAAAGTATCCGAGAAGCGTCTGAGCGAGGGGTTCCCGCTTTGAGCCGCGCCTTCACCTTGCCAGATCATGTCCGGATCACCCATGCCATCGCGCGGAAGCCTCGTGGTGGAATGCGTGCGGGTGATGAAGTTGCGGATCGAGGGCGGGGAGTGGGGGAAGCTGCTTCCCGGCGAGCGGCGCTTGGCCGAGGCCTTGCAGGTGGGGCGGGACACGATCCGTCTGGCGCTGCTGCAACTGGAGCGGGAGGGCGTCTTGCAGGAGGCGGATGCCGGGGCGCGGCGGCGGATCATCGGGGTGCGTCCGGCGGCGGTAAAAGCGAAGGCGCTGCGGATTGGGATGCTGGCGCACCGGCGGCTGGAGCAACTGCCGCAGCCGGTGTTGCTGGAGGTGGATGACATCCGGCGCGCGCTGGCGGACAAGGGTGGATCGCTCGAGGTGTTCTCGCCGTCGTGGTATGAGCAGCGAAGTCCGGCGAAGCGGCTGGCAGTGCTGTTAGAAGAGGAACCGTGCAGTGCCTGGATCCTGCTGCGTTCAAGCGCGGCGGTGCAGCAGTGGTTCATGGAGCGGCGAGTGCCCTGCCTGATCCGTGGCTATCCACATCCGGGAGTGGAGCTGCCGCATCTGGATGTCGACTGGCAGGCGACGGCGCGGCATGCAGCCGGGCAGTTGTGGCGGATGGGTCACCGGCGGGTGGTGGTGCTTTCTCCCTCCGAGCCGTTGAAGGGTGTGGAGGCGGCGGTGCGCGGGGTGATGGAGCTGGGCGAGCCGGGATTTCATGCGACGGTGCAGGTGGAGAACGGGACGAGTGCGGGGATTGGCAAGGTGCTGACACGGGCGCTGCAGATGAAGGAGGCGCCGAGCGCGATCATCGCGACGCGGCCGCGGCAGGCGGCGACGGCGTTGACGTGGCTGGCTAGCCAAGGGATCCGCGTGCCGCAGCATCTGAGTTTGGTGACCTTGGCGTGGGAGCCTTTCCTCGATCATCTCGTGCCTGAGATCACGGGGTATCGCGCGGACACGGATGCGGTGGCGAAACTGGTGGTGCGGCGGCTGGAGCGGCTGGCCGCCGGAGATCCGAATCCGGGCGGGAACGTGTGGATCACGCCCGAGCTGGTGCCCGGTGCCTCGGTGGCCCGGGTGAAGTGAACTGGTCTGGATCCAAGACCGGTGGCGGGTGGTTGTTGTTAGGTCCTTGGTTGTCAATCGTGGTTCCGTCGAACCTCGAGAAAACAGTCCATGGATACCCGATCATACGCTTTCCTTTTCGCGGCTGTTGCGGCCGGTGCCGGCCAAGCGCAGGACCTCCGCAGCGCTACCACGGATAACCTGAACGTGGCCGGTGCCTGGGTGGACGGGACGGTGCCGGGCACGGGGGATGTCGCGACGTGGAATGCGGGGAGTGCACTCGCGGGGACCTTGGGTGCGGGGCAAACGTGGGGCGGGCTGAACTTGTCCGGGGCATCCGGGCCGGTCTCGATCACGGGTGCGTTCAATCTCGGTCTGGATCATGCGACGGACGCGAACACCGTGCTGAATACCGGGGCGAACAACTTCACGTGGGGGAGCGAGGGGGCGGCGGGACAGTTGAACCTCATCGGAGCGCTGGCCATCGCGGCGCCGGGGAACGGAAACACCGGAAATGGAGCGAGCTTCGCGGGAAGCGGGATCGTCACGCTGTCCAGCACCGGGACGAAGAACTGGTCGACGAGCGGGAGTGCCACCAGCGGCGCGAACGGTGTGAACAACGTGAGCTTCACGGGAACGCTGAGGCTGCGCGGCGCGACGACCGCGATCGAGACCGCGGGAGGAAACTGGCTGGCATTCGGAGGTGGCGGCGGGTCCACGGGGGTGCCCGGATCGCTGGTGCAGACGGGTGCCTTCCATCTTGATACCGGGGATGCCGTCTCGCGCGGCGACTTCATCCTGACGAATGCCTTCAACGACAAGACGCTGGAACTCGCGAGCCTGTCCGGCACCGGCAACATCCGCGCCGACTGGGGTGTGGGGGCCACGCTCAGTCAGCGGGGAATCCGCATCAACCAAGCAACGGACACGGTGTATGCGGGCGGCATCTACACGCACAACGGCAGCTCCCAGCGGCGCAACGTCACGATCACGAAAGATGGAGCGGGAACGCTGGTCTTCTCCGGCCGGCTGGGCAGCACGCAGTCCGGTGCCGGCAATCCCGCGAGCCTGAACTTTGCGATCAACGGCGGCGTGTGGCAGATGGGTGATGGCACGAAGAATCCATCGGCTCCCCTGAACGCCGCGAATTGGGACACCGCATCGACCTTCAGCGTCGGTGCGGGAGGAACGCTACGTTTCATGGCCAATGCCACCGAGTACGTGTGGGATCGTCCGATCAGCGGCAGCGGCGCGATCGTGGTGACGAACGACGGGACGGCGGGCGAGGGGAAGGTGGCGCTGACCGCGCTGGACAGCAGCGGCTTCACGGGAAGCACGACGGTGCAAGCGGGGCGCTTGAGAATCGGTGGTGACCTCGGAGGGAGTGCCGTCACGGTGGCCCCGGGAGCAGGGCTGGCCGTCGGCGGGCTCACGCAGCCGAGTGCCGGCTTCGTTAAGTCGGTCAGCTTTGCGGGCGGGAGCAGCTCCGAGTTCCGCGCGGGCGCGCTCTACGACGAGCTCGTGGTGAATGATGCCGGGGGGCTGGTGGTCAGCGGGCCGCACGTTATCACGGCGGTGTCCAGCGGCGGGCTCAACTTCGGCGACAAGGTCTCGATCATCGACTACGAGGGCAGCTTCAGCGGCTTCGCGAACCTTTCGCTGGCACCGGGGTCGCGATTCTCCCTTGTCCACAACGTTGCGGAAAGCCGGATCGAACTGGAGTATACCGGCGGTACCATCACGTGGACCGGCGGGAGTGGTTCGTGGGAAGTAGGAGGGCCGAACAACTGGAATCTGGGAGGGAGCCCCGCCACCTTCCTGCAAGGGGATGCGACACTCTTCGATGATGGTGCCTCCACCGGGAACGTGACGGTAGGCGGAGCGCTGACTCCGGCCTCGATGACGATCTCCAACAGCAGCCTGTCCTATACCTTCACAGGAAGCGGCTCGATCGGAGGTAGCGGTGATCTGCTCAAGGAGGGATCCGGCTCCGCCACAATCGCGGTGACGGGGAGCTACAGCGGCAGCACGATCGTGGATGCCGGCACGCTGGTCTTCGGGAACGGCGGGACGACAGGCGGAACCGGCAGCGGTGCCGTGATTGTGAACGAGGGCGCAACCCTGCGACTGAACCGCAGCGATCTGCTGGACTACAAGGCGAGCCCTCACCTGCGCAACGTGAGCGGTGGTGGAGATGTGGTGATCGAAGGTGGCGGGACGGTCTTCAACTATCCCGGCAGCGGTCTCGGTTTCACGGAAGGCAACTCATGGGCGGAGCTGACGGGTGACCTGATCATCCGCGGCGGCTCTGAGTTCCAGACCATCCGCAACGGCGCGACGGCGATGGGGAACGGCGACATCGTGCTCGGAGATTCCGGGAGCAGCGGGAAGGTCTCGCAGATCGAGGGCAACTGGACCTGGACGAACGACATCGTGCTGAACGGGGCGGACAATCGCGTGATCAACCGCTCGGCAGGCAGCGGGCGCTCGTTGAAGCTGCAAGGCATCATCGCGGGGAGCGGCAATCTCACGATCGAGGATGCCACCGCGGCGATGACCAATCTCCAGGCGGGATTCATCCTGACGGGAGCGAACACGATGAGCGGCCTGCTGACGATCCCCACCCATGTTCCGGTGCGGGTGGGCGGGGTCCCGGGCAACACGGATGTCTCGCAGCCCGGGGCGGGCCCGGCCGGGAGTCTCGGAACCGCGACCGTGCAGAACGAGGGAATCTTGACCTTCAGCCGCAGTGACGCCCACACGGTGGCGAACACAATCACAGGCTCGGGGCAAGTGGTCGTCGGTCTGGCTACGGGGAATGTGGAGCAGATCGCGAGCTTCACCGGAGTGAAGTCCTACAGCGGTCCGACGACCGTGCGCAGCGGCACCCTGCTGGTGAACACCAGCCTGCCGGATTCGCCGGTGGTAGTGGATGCCGCCGGTACCCTCGGTGGCAGCGGCAACATCGCGAGCGCCTCCGCCGTGACGGGCACGCTCGCGCCCGGTGCGGGAACCGGCATGCTGAGCTTCGGTGACGACCTAGCGATGGAAGCGGGCTCGAAGATCGTCTGGGAGATCTCGGATTGGAACGGTAGCGCGGGTAGCGGCTATGACACGGTGAACACCGGCACGCTGACGATCGGGGCAACGAGCGCAGCCCCGCTGGTGGTCGTGATCAAGCCGTCATCGCTGGCGAACTTCAGCGCGACTCCGAAGACCTTCACGCTCGCCACGAGCAGTGGCGGCATCCTGGGTCTGGATGCAGGGGAGATCACCGTGGATGACGGAGCGCTGCCGGGAAGCTGGTCGGTGCAGGCATCCGGAAATCTACTGCAACTCTCGTACTTTCCGGGGACGGCCTACGACACCTGGGCCACGGCCAACGGAATCGCGGGGGCGGGACCGGACACGGATTCGGACGGTGACGCCATCGACAACGGGATCGAGTTCGTGATCGGGGGCGACCCTTCGGATGCCGACTCCAACCATCTGCTGCCGGTGGTGACGCTCGACGCCAGCTACTTGAACTTCAGCTTCCGCCGCGCCGATGTGGCTGCAAGCTTCGATCCGGTGGTGGAGTATGGCTCCAGCCTGGGGGCATGGACCCCGGCCGTGAACGGTCTACCGGCGGGTAACCCCGCGGTGATCGAGGAAACGAACGACTTCCACGGTAGCGGGATCGACCGGGTGACCGTGAGAATCCCGCGGGCGTTGGCCAGTCCGGGTGGCAAGTTCTTCGCCCGGCTGAAGGTGGATATCCCCTGATAGCCGGAGCGGGAGGAGGCATCGGGAAGGCGGGGGATCGAGGTCATACAAGCATCCATACCGCCTTTGCCTCAAAGACCAGGCGTGTGTCCGGAAACGGGCACGCGCCCCTTGCCGTAAACTGCCGGATCCCCATACCTCAGCATCCGGCCCTGTATTCTATCATATAATAAAACCGGAATTTATCATTGACGGTTCCGGGCGGTCTGCATATCTACCGGCAACTTCATTCCACACCGATGCGTCTCCACCGATCCCAAACCATTAACCACGATGTCCTCGTCTCCGAGGTCGTCATGGGTTGGTGCCGGATTATTGGTTCCGAAAAGCAGGGTAAACGACCGCTGTCATATTTTGGAATGAATCTCGCCGATAATCCGGCACCCCACCGAAGCAGGATCAGGCCTTCCTTGGCCTGAAAGCCGCATAAATCCGAGGATTTACCGCCGCCCTGCTTCCAACCGGAAGCGGGGCTTTTTGTTTCCCCGAATCCATTCATCCCAACCCCTTTCCCATTCAGACCCCATCGTGACCTCGCGTCCTTCCTAATCCTTTCCGCCTGATTCATCCGTCGCGCCGACGGAGCCAGCCCTTCCGATCCGGAAGCCAGATGTCCCCGCCATAAGATATGGCGGTGCTATATGGTATATCTTCGATCGCGGGAGAGCTGTTGCTTTTTTCGGCCTTCCGATGGTGGCCTTGGTGTAGCGGTAGCACCCCGCGTTGTGAGCGCGGCAGGGCGGGTTCGAATCCCGTAGGGCACCCCGGAATCCTTCATTTCCTTTCCTTCGCCATGACCGAGCATCTCCTCCAACGCTGTAGTGTCCTCGTGCTGAACCGGCACTGGCTCGCAATCGATGCCATTTCCCCGGCCGACGCCTTCGGCCACCTGGCCACGGGCAGTGCCCGGGCGCTGTGGATCGAGGGCGACGCGATGCAGGCCTTCGACTGGACGGACTGGCGCGAGCTGCCCGCCGGCGAGGATGTCGCGGTGATCGGAACCACTCGAGGTCCGGTGCGGATTCCCACGGTGATCGTGCTCGCGCGTTTCGACCGCGTGCCGATCCACCGCCCGAAATTCGGGTTCCGCGCGCTATGGGAGCGGGATGGCGGGCGCTGCCAGTACAGCGGCAGGAAGCTGACTCCATCCGAAGCGAACATCGATCACATCATCCCGCGCTCGCGGGGTGGGCGCGACGACTGGGAGAACTGCGTGCTCTCCGACCGGGCGGTGAATGCCCGGAAGGCCGCGCGCACTCCCGCCGAAGCAGGCCTGCGCCTGCTCTCCCAGCCGGGCAGGCCCCGCGAGGTGCCGGCCACGCTGCGGATCCGCAATCTCTGGAACATCCCGGACTGGGATCACTTCCTCCAGATCCCCGCACGGAAGGGAAGCAGCCGGACCACTTGAACCAACAACCCCGGGGAAGGGGATCAGCCCCTCCCCCTCACAACCATGAACGAAGCCAACATCATCTTTGCCATCCTGGTGATCGCTTTCGCACTGCGGTTCGCCTGGCTCGAACTCAGCGGCAGCAAGTGATCCACCTTCGCTTCAACCCCTTTCCCCGACCACGCCATGAAGACCATTGCTTCCAACATCACGCTCGAAACCGAACGCTTGATCCTGCGACCGCCGACGCGCGCCGACATCCCCGACATCGTGCGATACGCCGGTGACCCGCGGGTGGCGCTCAAGATGACGCGAATGCCGCATCCCTATCACCTCGGCCATGCGGTCGAGTGGCTCGACTCCATCGAGGAGGATCTGAAGAACGGCGACGCGGTATTCGCGATCGAGCGCAAGTCCGAGCCGGGCTTCATCGGGATCATCTCGCTGGAGCTGCGATCGGACAAGTGCAGCGGCGATGTCGGCTACTGGGTCGGGGTGCCGTATTGGCGACGCGGCTATGTGACCGAGGCGCTGCGCGAAGTGCTGCGCTACTCGTTCGAAGATCGCGGGCTGCTCTACGTGGGTGCCTGGCACATGACGGGGAACAATGCTTCCGGCCGTGTGATGCAGAAGGCGCGCATGAAGTTCGAGCACATCGTGCGCGGCGGTTGCGAGCGCTTCGGCGCGCTTCACGACCGCGTGAATTACGGAGTTTTCGCCGACGAATGGCGGTTCGAAGGCGGTTGAAAGGAAAGGACCGTGTAGCGGCCCCGATGGCGCGGGGCCGCTACACCACGGACTGTTTATGAAATTCGAGACTTCCAGACTGATGCTGAAGGCGCCTTCCGAGATGGGGAAGGTCTCGTCCCCGGGATCAGACGCCACATCCATGCCGAGGAGTGGGAGCTCCTGAATGCCGCATGAATCTCTTCATTCCCAAGTGTACCTTTACCCGCTGGCTGAAGCGCTGGTCCGTGCCGATGAAGGCGCGCCGGTGCCGGAGCAAAACCCTGAAACCATGAAACCGATCGTCCCCATCGTCCTGAAGTCCGAACGCCTGATCCTGCGGCCTCCGCTGCCGGAAGATGCGCCGCATGTGGAATGCTTCGTGAGCGACCGGCGGGTGGCGGAGATGACCGCCTTGATCCCGCATCCGTATCCGAGGGGCGGGGCGCTCGACTGGATTCACCTGTCCGAGCGCCAATGGCTGGAGGGGGTGAAAGCCACCTTCGCGATCTGCCTGCGCGATTCGGGCGAGCTCGTCGGCTGCGCGTCGTACTTCAACGACAGCGAGCGCGACAACGAGATCGGCTACTGGATCGGCGTGCCCCACTGGGGCCGCGGCTATGCGACGGAGGCGCTGACCCGCTTGCTGCGTTACGTCTTCGAAGATCTCGGAGGCCGGCGGGTGGATACCTACCACTTCGCCCATAATCCCGCCTCCGGCCGTGTGATGGAGAAGGCGGGGATGAAATTTGTTTCCAAGACTCCCCTCGGCGCGAGCCGGGACGGGGTCGCCTACGATGATGTCCGCTACTCGATCAGTGCCGAGGAGTGGGCATCCCGATATTCACTCCGCTGATCACCGTCATGAGCCTCCTCACTTCAGAAGATCTGGTCGCTGCTGGCTATGAGCCGGGCCTCCAGTTCAAGACCCTCCTCGCGAAGATCGCGGAGTATGAGGAGCGCGGGATCGCGGACCCGAAGTATGCCCTGAAGCTGCTCAAGCGCGATGTGGCGCCGCCGCCGGTGAAGCACGTGATGCGCGAGAAGCCGGTGGCTCTGGCCGAGGCGATCAGCGCCAGCAACAAGGAGGAACGGGCGAACGTGGAGGCGGTGCGGAAACAAATGCACCAGCTGCTCAAGACGCCCATCATCGCTCGCGGTGCGATCATGCCGGATGCCTGTCCGGTAGGTTGCAGTGCGCAGGCGGTAATCCCGGTGGGCGGGGCGATCGCGGTGGAGAACGCGATCATTCCCTCCGCGCATTCGTCCGACATCTGTTGCTCGATGTTCGCCACCTTCTACGAGGAGCGTAGTAGCTTGGGGAAGGAGTTGGACGCGCTGATGTCCTCCACGCGATTCGGTCCCGAGCACCGGCATCTGGATGATCTGGTGCATGATCCGGTGCTGGATGAGGATGTGTGGCAGAACCGCTTCCTGACGGGGCTGCGCGACCGGGCCCGCACGCAGATCGCGGATCAGGGAGATGGCAATCACTTCGCCTTCATGGGCGAGGTGGATGTGGATGAATCGATGGTGGCGCTGCTGCGGCTGACCGGGCATGGCGAGCTGGCGGCCTGCTTCACGCTGCCGCCGGAGGGATCCCGCCGCTACCGGGTACTGGTAACGCATCATGGCTCCCGCAGCCTGGGTGCGCACGTCTACAAGCGCGGGCAGATCGCGGCGGAGAAGCATGTGGCCCGCGTGACGCAGCACATCCCGGCAGCGGCGGCGTGGCTCGATGCTTCATCGGACACCGGGCGCGACTACTGGCATGCGCTGGAGTACGTGGCGCGCTGGACCAAGGCGAACCACCGGGCGATTCACCGGCGCTTCCTCGAGCGCATCGGCGGCAAGGCGATCGCGGAGGTGGGCAACGAGCATAATTTCGTATGGCAGCGCGGGGATACCTACTACCACGGCAAGGGGGCGACCCCGGCGTGGAAGGACGAGGCAGGGCGTCCGCAGCTCGGACTGATCCCGCTGAACATGGCGGAGCCGATCCTGCTGGTGCTGGGGGGTGACCGGGAGGAGTTCCTCTCCTTCGCGCCGCATGGGGCGGGACGGAATCTCTCACGCACGGCGCTGAGGCGGCAGTTTCCGGACGAGTCTTCGCGGCGCACGGCGATCGAGCGCGGGACCGCGGGGCTGGATGTGAGGTGGTTCTGCGGAAAGCCGGACCTGAGCGAGACGCCGGTGGCGTATAAGAATGCGGCGCAGGTGCGCGAGCAGATCCGGCACTTCGGGCTGGCCGAAATCGTGGCGGAGATCCGTCCGCTGGGTTGTATCATGGCGGGGGATTCGGGGCGCTCGTGGCGCGACCGTGAGGAGGAGCTGACACCGAAGCAGAAACGGCAGATCCAGCATCGTGCCGAACGGCGGCGGATGAACCAAGAGCTGAAGGATGACTGGTGAGCCGTGAATAGAAGGACGGCTATGGCGGTCGAAGGGTCTTCCCGATCCTTCCATCACCATGAAATCATCCGCTCTATTTCTGACATTGTTCACCGTCATCACCCCGCTTGGCGGTTTCTCCCAAGAGGCTCCCCTACCATCCGAGGTCGCGGCCAGGCCGCACGCCGCCACGGTGTCTTCAAATTCACGCTGGAGGAAGAGGGGCGCGATGCGGTTACCAGCTCGCTGCATGCGGATCTCCGGCAGCCGAGCAGCCGGTTTGAAGCGGAAGGGGCCGCTCCGCTCCGTTTTGCGAACGGCGATCTCTGGAGGGTGCGCGGTTTTCTCGGGAGGTATCGCGAGACGGAGGGATATGGCGATTACTTCGAGGTGGACGTGAGCGACCTGCGGAAAGTGATGCTCCCGCAAGGAGAGAGCGATGGGCTTCACGCGCCGACGATCTTCTCCGTGAGACGGAGCTATCGTGGTCCCGGCCGCTATGTGCTCTTCGAAGAGGGGAAGCGTCGCTTCAGCGTGACGATCCAGGAAAGCGGTCATGGCAACGCTTTGAAGGGGGCGGGAGAAGCCAAGCGCTGAAGCCATCCCCGGAAACGGGGGAGGAAATGCACAGCGGGGGGCCGCCCTGGGAGCCTTAGGTCCCCGGACACTAGAGGGGGGAACCGTTCCAGTGTCCGGGGGCCGTTAGTCCCTTGCTTAGGGGGGCTGTGCTATTAATCCCTTACGGCGCTGAGAATGACCGATTTTACCCCCCGCTGCCATTACGTGATCGCGGACAAGGCGATGAAGTCCCGGCAATTCATCCGATTTTCACATTCGCCGAATCCAGCATTCATGGAGCGGGCGGACAAAGGAGCCATCACAGAGTCTGCGGACTGACCTGACCCTCCGCCCCCGGATCTCAACCTGCTCCGGGAGCGGGCGACCAAGGGATCGTTCGTGATCTTTGTTGTAGTTCGACTGAGGGAGTGGCACTGCAAACATGGGGTATCGCGAGCGCATCGCGATGCCCCATGAAGCTTTGAGGGAGAAGGGTCCGGGGGGCGGGTGAGATTCATCCAATTTTTCGGTTGTCAAAACCCGGAGGCCGCCCCTAAATCCCGCCCCGCCTCCGGCGGGAACACCCCTAAAGGCTCGGTAGCTCAGTCGGTAGAGCAGCGGATTGAAAATCCGCGTGTCGGCGGTTCGATTCCGTCCCGAGCCACCATCTTCTTCTTGAGATGGTAGGTTCTCTCCTTTGCTCGGCATGCGACCGCGTCCGATCTACCGTTGGAAGCTTTTCTGGCTGGGCGTGCTGTCGTTCTTGGTTCTGGCGTGGGCATCGCTGCACAGCAGAGGTATCTCTCCCTCTCTCAATTTCACGGCGCTTGGACAGGGTTGGGGCCTAGGTTGGATTGATCAGCACACGTGCCTCGTAAAGTATCCAACTGTCGCGGACTTCGGTTGGGCCGTGGAGGAGTCCTCTTCGAGCTATGAGAAGCGTGCACGGTTCTGGGCTGCGTGCGGTTTAGAGCACCGTGCGATCTCGGATCGTTCCTTCGGGGTTTTTCTGTTTACTGTGTGGTTATGCGGGATCGTTTGGCGGTTGAGGATGCAGAAGGCAGCCTTACTCACACCGCTTTGAATCCTATCTTCCTCCGCCTCGCGCGCCAGAGCAGCAGGGCGGACCATGGGAGGGCCACGGCGAAGAGGAGGAGCCAGTGGGGGACAAGCGATTTCCCCAGTTTCTTTGGGCTACCTTCAATTGTCGCAGCCACCTGCTCGCGGTAAGTCATTGACTGATTTGTTTGGCGTGGGGTGGTAAGTAATTCTTTGCCGCGGGCGAAGTATGGAAAGGGTAATATTTCCGGTTTCGTCGCTGCAAAGGGGTAGGTCGCTGTAATCAGAGGAATTCCTCTGAAGTGAAAATGGGTGACCGTGACGAACGAGTAGCCGTTGGAGATCGACCACGCCCTCCAGGTGGCGTTCCTAACTTGGTTGTGCGAATCCCACCAAGCCCAGCAGATGAACGCCATCAAGAGGATGCCCGACCAGAAGGTGATGGAGCGGTGGAGGGCGAGCTTCACGCTAGAGTCATGGCTGCATGCGGGGAAAAGGGAAGCCCCGGGCGATTGCTCGACCGGGGCTGTGGTCATTGGGCGTTGTCCTTAGGTGAGCCGCGAGCTCCCTGTGCCCCTTCAGGGCACGGATCTGTTTATGGTGTGACCCAGGGTTGCGTCGCGATGCTCCTTTGGGGCTTTTGAGATGGTTGGCCCTTCACCCAAGGTTGCGTCGCGTTGCTCCTTACCCTAGGCCTTGTCACTGTCGCCCCTTTGGGCATGCGCGTCAGGTTAAGCCTTCGGCTTTTTCAGCACCGACTTCGCCGGTTTGACCCGTCTCAACACGAACGTGTTCCGGTCCTCCAGTACCCATTCCAGTTCTTCTCCTTTCTC
>NZ_JAPDDR010000028.1 GCF_025950095.1 Luteolibacter rhizosphaerae
CAAAGTGCGCAAAGCCCTCATCCGTGCCTCCGGAAGAGCGGTGGCCACCGCTCTTCCGGAAACCGCTGCCTATCAGCACGAGTGCGTCGAAGCGAGCGATCAGAACGAACATACAAGTGCGCGCGAGCATTGCCGCTTTGGGGTGGGTGCGGGTGAGGGCTTGGCGTGGGGAGATCCCGGAGCTGTTTGCCCTCGGGGTGGGAATGAGATTGCTCTCCTCACGGCGTTCCGGTGCGGGGACTCGCTCAAAAGCGGCGATGCTCGCGCGCACTCCAAAGAGCCTGCGGCTCCAGAGAAGGGGGGGAGGGTAAGAAGCGACGACATTCTTGTCGTCGGGGTGGGCGTGCCGGTCGGGGGCAGGAATGTCCCGCTACGATACATGTCGTAGCACGTGAGAACGGCTTCGTCCGCCTGAAGGCCAATGCCGCGAAGGACTGGGGAGGCCCGTTTAACACGGATTATACGGATTCAAAGGATTGGACGGATCTAAAGACAGGATCAGAAGGATTTCTGAACGGGCATCTCTTCTCGTGAACCCAACACAGCTTCATCCGTGTAATCCGTTGATTCCGTACAATCCGTCGTCGATCTGCCGGAGCCTCGATGCGGACTCCGATTCAAGAACGAGTCCTTAACGGCATTGGCCTGAAGGCGGGACTACGTACCCTTGATAGCGGGTCCGATCCCGCTAAGGAAGCTTACTTCCGGCGGCGGCGGAGGGCCAGCGCGCCGAGGCCGAGGAAGGCGAGGGCGGCGGAGGCGGGCTCGGGGACGGGAGAGCCGTTGGCGGTGACGAGCGGGCTGAAGCCGCCGATCTCACCCCAGGTGAGCGGGGAGCTGAGGCCGCCATTCACCCCGCCGAGGTCCTGGTTCAGCGAGTTCCACTGGGTGGAGGTGGCCATGACGTAGCGCAGGTCGCTCTGGTCGGTGATGCTGATGCCCTGCGTCTGCAGGAAGGTGACCAGGGTCTGGAAATTGACGAAGAAGCTGACGTAGTAGTCGGTGTCCGTGCCGCCGGGGGTCAGGTCGTTGGTGGTGCCGCCATCCTGGGTGGGACCCGTGCCGGAGTTCACCGGGCGGTAGTTGTAGTTCGTGCTGTCCGCATTGACGGAGTTGTAGTGCGAACTGGCAATAGTGGTCGTGCTCGGGCCGGTATTCGCGCCGGTGCCGGCATCGTAGATGCGGATCACGGTGTCCTGCCCCTGCACGCCGAGGCCGACGAAGACGTCGAGCGCGGCATCCTGATTGGCATCGATGCCGATCCAGGCGACGCGGGTGAAGGCGGGATTGTTCGTGTTGCCGCCGGCTTCATCGAGCCGGATGCGGAAGCCGAGCGTGCCGTCCGTAGCACTCGCGTTGCCGTTGTTGTTGAAGGTGGTGAAGAAGCCGTGGTTGGTCCCGTTGCCCACGATATCGCTCTGCGGCTGGCCGGTCTGCTGGTCGGCGATGAAGTCGTAGTTCCCGGCCAGCGGAACCCACTGGCCGCTGGGTGCGGACACGGTGGCGGCTTGGGCAGCGGCGCCGGCAAGGCACGACGCGACGAGGGTACAGAAGGAGGGAGCCTTCATGAGACTGGGGAGAGTTATGGGGTAGGGCAGGGTGAGACCGGAGCGTCGTGGAAGGCGGTTCCGGGGTGTCGGCGCGGTTGAGAAGTCCGCGATGACGAGAGGGAGGGTGCCGGAATAATGCGGGGGAATCAAGGTTTGATTCGGGAACCCGGACTATTAAGGCGTACGCGATAACGTAGGGTGAGGGGGATTTGTAGGGGTGGGAGACTACAAGGGTGAGGGGGAGAAAGCGGGGAGGCCACTTGCGATAGGGATATCAATCGCAAAATCGGCGGAGGCGCGATGATTATCCGTTTTCCCGGGGCTCGGGAAACTACGCCGGGCGGTGCCGGGCGGCGAGCTACGGTGGATGTAGTAGCAGAGCGGACCGCCTCTAGCCCTGCGCGGCGATCCGCCGGCGGATCACGCGGGCCTGCCATGCGGCGGCACCGAGCCAGAGCGGCAGGTAGGCGGCGGCGAGGATCCAGAAGGGGATGCGGCGGACATTCACGGTGAGATCGCGGAAGGCCTCGAAGGCGAGGCTGGGGCCGGTGGGCGAGGGGAAGACGCCGCGCTTGTGATCGGGCAGCGGGTAGCGCTCGATGCGGCCGTAGCCGGGGGTGAGGGTGAGGATGCGGCGGTGCCCGGCATCCGGGCGGAGATCGAGCGTGCCGATGCCGAGATTCGATCCGGCGCTGCCGACCAGGAAGGCCTGCTCCGGCTGCTGGCAGCGGAACCAGGTGGTGCTATTCCGCGCGGAGTCCGCCCAGATCCAGAGCAGGATGACCAGCGGGAAGAGGCCGAGGTAGAAGGTGAGGGTGCGGTGAAGGGGCACTGGTAGGGGAACTACTAGACCCTCAGCGCGGATTATCAAATGGGGAGTGCGGGGGGTGAAGTGCCGAGTGAGCAGTGATCAGTGATCAGTGGAAAGACCGGTGCGGGGCCTTGTCAGGTGGGTTTTTATTCTACGGCGGGCGTAGTAGTAGGAGAGACCGAGCCATGGCGGCAGGTAGCAGGCGAGGATGAGCCAGAAGGGGAGGTGAGCCCGTTGTACACCCGTGACGATTACCCAGCTGGGTTCCTTGGTCTCACCGAATGGGGAGGGGAAGAGGGGCATCGGATCGCGGAAGCCAAGGTCGCCGGGGACCCAACGGTAGAATCGTCCGTAGGCGGGAAGCTTCTTGCCATAGCTCTCGTCGAGTGGGCGAAAGTTCTTGATGACGATCTGAGAGTTCCACAGCTCGAATGATCGGTAACGGTGCTTATTGATCTCGTATTCCCACGATGTAATCGCGCGAGTGGAATCCGCCCATGCCCAGAGGAGGATGATGACCGGCAGGAGGCCGAGGTAGAAGAAGGCGGTGGGGCGGAGGGGCACTGGATGAAGAAATCATCAATCGTCAATCTTCCAATCATCAATCCGGGTGCGCCTGCGGTGGGAGGGTGAATCGAAGTGGGGGTCTTCGCCCCGGGGGGGCATGGGAACTTAGCCGGTGGTGAAACCACCGGTAGGTGTTGCAAAAGATGGGCGTCCCGGGGGGCCGCGGGAGCTGTGGGGTAGGGGGAGAGTGCCGGGATGGGCCGGACATTTCCAGCGACCCTCCGGGGCGCCAATGGTGTGGCGGGCCCAACCGGTGGCTGCGCTGCGCTTGCGCACCGGCTAAGCTCCGATGCCCCTCCGGGGCGGGGAGAGGGGCACCTGGGCGCAGGTCTAAGTTCCGATGGCCCTCCGGGGCGGGGAGAGGGGCGCCTGGGCGCGGGTCTAAGCTCCGATGCCCCTCCGGGGCGGGGAAGAAGAGGCGCTTGGGCGCGGGTCTCCCGGCCGCTAATCAGCCTCCATCTGCGACAGCGAATGAGGCGGTGGTGGCACGGGCTCTGCGGATTCTACGATGTCGGTAGTAGATCAGGAGACCCCAGAGGGCGAGGTGGAGGAGGATGAGGAACCAGTGGGCGACAGCGATCTCCGCCTCGCCGTTCGCAGCCTTATGGCGGACCGCCGGGGGAAACCAAACCATCTCCCAGAAGCCGTCGGCAGGGGGATAGGGATTACCGCGGTACAGATCGTGCCGGTTGATGAGAACTTCCGGAGTCCTGCCGGAGCGGCCGGGGCTGTGGAGGTCGGTGAATAGCCAGATGAGGCCTTCGCGGTTGATCGCGTGGTAGTCGGCTCCCCGCGTCCTCTGCCAAACGAGCGAGGTTTCCTGCATCCGAGAATCGAGCCAGGCGTTCAGGAGAAAGAAGAAAACTACCAGCCCGGCCCAGAAGGTGATGCTGCGGATGAATGGCGCGGGTGGAGGCATCACGGATCGCTAGACCTCCTCTCCGGGGAGTTCGGGGTGGGCGAGGGCTTCATCGCGCCGCTTGATCTTCAGCGCGCGCCAGACGCTGAGGAAGCCCCAGGCGGGGAGGTAGAAGAGGAGGATGACCCAGTGAGGGATGATGACGGTGGTCTGCTCCACATCCGGCACGACATAGAGCGGCACGGAGGCGGTGCCGCGGCCGAGGCTCATGAAGGAGGGCGCGCCGCCGGGCTTGAAGCCGGACTCCCACCGCAGCGCGGTGAACCAAGGCACCGGCATCTTCCGCCCGCGATACAGCGGGATGCGGACGAAAGGCTTCTGCACGGGCAGGACGGTGATGTGGGATCCGGGGGATATCGTGCCGACCTTCACGACCATGCGCGAGACGTGCAGCGCGCTGGCGGATTGGCCGATGCCGAGCGAATCCATGGGGGTGGAGCGCGGGTGCCACTGGGTGTAGTTCTGCCGCGAGTCCCCCCAGGCCCAGAGCAGGAAACTCAGGACGAAGAGGCCGAGCCAGAAGAGGATGGAGCGGTGGAAGCTCATGGCTAGCGGGGGCGAGGGAGCTTCATGATCGCGGCTCGCACTTGATCGAGCGTGACGGGGCCGTCGGATTCGATGCCCTGGAGGACGCCGTCCGCGCCCACGCTGTGGCAGAAGCGGGTGGAGTAGGTCATGCCGCCGGTGCCCTTCAGCCTGCCGATGATCCAGGTGCCGGGGGTGCTATCGAAGAGGCCATCGAGATAACCCAGGTAGTCCGCGGGGGTGCGGCCGAGCAGGGTCTCGCATGGGAGCAAGTGGCCCTGTGAATCGCGGGTGAGGACGCCGATGAAGGGGGCGGTGAGGGTGGAGTCCGGCTAAAGCGCTTCGAGCAGATCCGGCAGGGCGAGGATGCGTTCGCGCTCTGCCGCTTGCTCTTCCTCGTGGCGGATTCTCGCGGCGAGTTCGTCGCGGGCGGTCTGGAGTTCGCCGAGTTGCTTTTGCAGCTCCGCACGCCGGGCGATGCTGGGATGAGGTGGCGGTCCCGGGCTGCGCAGGCCGATCCAAGTGCAGACTGCACCCGCCAGCAGGGCGGCGATGGCTAGGAGCGGCATGACGAAGGTGCGCTTCATGATGAAGGAGCTTCAGGCGGCATGGGTCTGCGGCGGGAGGGATGCGAGATACTTCCCTCTCCTACGGCGGGCGTAGTAGTAGGAGAGGGAGAGCCAAGCGGGCAGGTAGGCGGCGAGGATGAGCCAGAAGGGGACGATCCTCGTGGCCTCCCGGTAGTGGTAGCCGGCGCGGTCCGTGCTGTGGCCGTGTAGGACCTGCGTGGCGGGGAACCATGAATCCGCCGCGGCGGTGGATGAGGGTTCGCGGAAGATGCGACCGGCGGGGCGGTCATCCATGCTGCGTGCGAGATGGCGGTCCGGCAGGGCCTGGGTGGGCTGCCTGCTGCGGATGTGTAGCCGGGAATCGGCGAGGGTGAGGAACAGGACGCGATCCTCGCTCACGACCTTCACCCAATCGGTCTGCTGTTGCCGGGAGTCCGCCCATGCCCAGAGCAGGATGACCACGGGCAGGAGGAAGATGTAGAAGAAGGCGGTGGGGCGGAGAGGCATAGGGGAGAAGAAATCATCAATCACCAATCTTCCAATCATCAATCGGTGTGCCTGCGGCAGCGGGGAGAGCGGCGAGGAGTCTTGGCTGCTTGCGGCGGGCGAGGAGGTAGGAGAGGCCGAGCCAGAGCGGCAGGTAGGCGGCGAGCACGAGCCAGATGGGGATGACCAGGGTCTCTACATGGAAGCCGGGCGCGCGGTTCGTGGCCTTTTCATCGTGCCAATCGATCGGGGGGAAGATCGGCATGGGCCTGCCATCGCTATCGTTCGGAGGGGCGCCGAAGCGGTAGATGCCGCCGTAGATGGGGATATTGCGCGTGACGACGCCATCGTAGTCCGGCTTGCGGGAGACGCGCTCGATGCGGAAGGTAGAGTTCGTAGCGATGAGGCCAAGGGTGCCGTCGTTCTCCCGTGCGTGGTACCAGTTGGTGTGGTTCCGCACGCTATCCGCCCAGATCCAGAGCAGGATGACGATGGGGAAGAAGCCGAGGTAGAAGCAGGCGCTGCGGTGGAAGCCGAAGCGCGGCAGGCCCTGGGGATGGGTTTCGGAAGGGTGGGGCACGGGAGAAAATGACGAATGACCAAGCACGAATTGCTAAACGGGGAGACTGGCGAGGTGGCGTCTCCTTCTACGGCGTTCGTAGTAGTAAGAGAGGGCGAGCCAAGGCGGAAGGTAGCAGGCGAGCAGGAACCAGAAGGGGATCGACCGGAGCTTGCTGGCATAGATAGTGCCGTGGATGTCCTCCCGGCCCGTGCGGGCCTTCCGCAGGGCGGGGAAGATCGGCATGCCGGCATCGCGGTCGATCGTTCCGCGGAGGAAGCTGCCATAGCCGGGGGAGGGCCGCGGGGCCGGATTCCCCGGTGTGTCCTCCGGCCAGTAGCGGTAGAGGTGGATCTCCGAGTATTCGGTGAAGATGCGGAAGGAGGTGCTCCTCCCGGCAAGTCTCTCCCACTGGGTCATCTGGCCGAGCGAGTCCGCCCGTGCCCAGAGGAGGATGACCACGGGGAAGAGGCCGATGAGGAAGACGGGCGAACGATGGATGGACGGCTTGATCGCTGCCAGTGATGCCGGAGATAGCGGCGGAGGGGAAGAGGGGAGTGGCGGCGTTCACTTCCGGCCGGGCTGCTGATGGTGGTTTCTAGCTACGAGGTGCATCGTAGATGCGTGGCGCTACTTCGTGGCCCGCTTGCCGCTGCGCTCCCAGTGCGGTGCGGTGCTGGCGGTGGAGACAAGCCGGTCCGAGCTGAAGAGGGAGACGAGTCGTGGCCGCGCCTCCTCCAGGGTGAAGCTGCCATCCTCCCGGGAGTCGAGCTTCAGCCCCTGCGGGAAGGGGGTGAGGAAGAACTCGGCGAGCTTCGGATTCATCGCCGCTTGCAGTGCGCGCTTTGCATCGCTGCCGTGCGGGATCCGCTTGTAGCGGAGTTCCGTGGAAAGCTTCGCATGAATGGAGAGGAAGTGGGCTTCCCGGTACTTCGCCTGCCGCTGCAGGTGCCGGTCCCGCCAGCGCGCGGAGGCCATGAGCGCGATGGCGGCGAGGAGGATGACGAGCGTGCGCGATGATCTCATGCTGGGGATTTCACGGCAGATTATCCGCGGAAGCGGCGGGGACGATGCAAATTGTGAGCGCCGGAGCCTACGCGGATTCCCCCTTACGCGATTGCGTGGCCGCTTCGCGTGGCGCGGCTTTCCCTTGTGGAATCAAGGATCGTGCGGGACTGCGATCCTTAGCGCTCCCGAAAGGAATGCCGGACGCTGGACAAATCGGCGGCATCCGCTAGAAATGACCTACCCCACGTCCCGCAACCCAATCCCCCGGGTATTCCTCCCCTCCAAGCCTCCCTAGCTCCCCCGATGAAAGCGCGCAGCCCCCGCCGGTACTATCACCGCCACTACGTGAATGTGTCCACGCCGCGCACGGAGCGTGATCCGAGAGACAGCGCATGGTCCACGGCCAAGTGGCTGGGCACGGCAGTGGCGCTCACCGGAGTGATCTTCTCCGTGGTCTACGTGATGAACTGAGGGAGCTACGATATATTTAGTAGAAAGGCCGCATGCGGGGAGCATGCGGCTTTTTTTGGGTCATGGGTCATGGGTCATGGGTCATGGGTCATGGGTCATGGGTCATGGGTCATGGGGAAGAGCGCGGCGCAGCCTTCCCTTTCTTCCAAAGCCATTGACCCCTGACAAATGACCATTGACCGATGCCTCACTCCCACGTTGCCACGGCCACGTTCCGCACGATGCCGAGCCAGCGGCTGCCGCAGATCACGCGGGCACGGCGGGTGAGGCCTTGCGAATCCTGCACGGTGACATGGAAGAGGACTTGCGAGGAGGAAGGCGCCGCCATGGAGGCGATGGCGGTGGCCGCGCGGGCATGCGAGCGATCGGCGGAGAGGATCTTCATGCCCTCCCGCGCCGCCCAGTCCCGCAGGATCTGGTGGGAGCGCCGCTCCTCCCAGTAAAATCCCCAGATCAAGGCCGCCGCCACGAGCAGCAGGAAGATCAGTATCATGAGGTGGCCCTGCATCTCTAGCAGGTTCGGTCAGTCCTCGCGGCTTTTCCATTACAAAGTGAGGGGATCTTGTGGAGTGGTCGGTTCTCCGGGTGGTGTGTCCCTTGGCGGCGGAGCCGCTTTGGACTGCGGCGGGCATCGCCGCTTTCGGGTGGGTGTAGGTGAAGGTTTGCGTGTGGAGATCCCGTGGTGTTGATCCCTGAGGGAGGATGGGATCGATCACTTCGCGACGCTCCGGGGCGGGGACGCGCTCAAAAGCGGCGATCCTCGCGCGCACTTGTATGTTCGTTCTGATCGCTCGCTTCGACGCACTCGTGCTGATAGGCAGCGGTTTCCGGAAGAGCGGTGGCCACCGCTCTTCCGGAGGCACGGATGAGGGCTTTGCGCACTTTG
>NZ_JAPDDR010000029.1:0-1830 GCF_025950095.1 Luteolibacter rhizosphaerae
CGAAAACCCGATCCACAGACATTTCCAGACCTTTCCCGCCTCGAAACCACCCCCTCAACCCTCCGTTTCACCCCGTGTGACGGCAATTTCACCCCTTCCGACGCCCCGGAACCGTCCGGATCTGCATTCTCCACCCCCTCCGCGCGCCGGTCGTCCCGTGTTCCCCGAAAAAACCTCCCCCGTGGAACCCCTGTATTTCCGCGATCGCGTGAAAAAATCCGAAAAACCTTCTGGAAAGATGTTGACCCGGGCCGGTCCGGCAGACTAGGGTCTCCCCGTCGCCGCAACGCTAGCGACGCGAGAGACGAAGGTCGATCGCGACTCCGAAAGAGTCCGATCGGCTTTTTAGTCCCCTCGAACGGAGATCTTTCACAAGCATGGCCCGGCAGACGCGCCGGAATTACTAAGGAAGCATGAAGCTTCCATAGCGGATTCCGTGCCCGAATCAAGCCGGGTGAAGAGGAAAAGGCCAAATTGTGTGCTGCGTGCTTCAAGAGGAGCATGCGGCGTCCGGAAAGAAGCTCCTGTGGAGTGGATGACCGGACGGTCAATTTGAGACAGGTCCATTGGATCTGTCGCATACGTTTTTTACGGAGAGTTTGATTCTGGCTCAGAACGAACGCTGGCGGCGTGTTTAAGACATGCAAGTCGAACGGAGTGAAGTTGTAGCAATACCGCTTCATTCAGTGGCGCACGGGTGCGTAACACGTGAGTTACATGCCCTGTAGTGGGGAATAGCCCGCCGAAAGGCGGATTAATACCCCATGGTCCCGCAAGGGTAAAGGTGGCGCAAGCTGCCGCTACAGGATTGGCTCGCGGCCTATCAGCTTGTTGGTGAGGTAACGGCTCACCAAGGCAACGACGGGTACCTGGTCTGAGAGGATGATCAGGCACACTGGAACTGAGACACGGTCCAGACACCTACGGGTGGCAGCAGTCGAGAATAATTCACAATGGACGAAAGTCTGATGGTGCAACGCCGCGTGGAGGATGAAGGTCTTCGGATTGTAAACTCCTGTCATCGGGGAGTAAGACCTGGCGGTAAATAGCCGACAGGGTTGATAGTACCCGAAGAGGAAGGGACGGCTAACTTCGTGCCAGCAGCCGCGGTAATACGAAGGTCCCAAGCGTTGTTCGGAATCACTGGGCGTAAAGGGAGCGTAGGCGGCGTGGTAAGTCAGATGTGAAATCCCGGGGCTCAACCCCGGAACTGCATCCGATACTGCCATGCTTGAGGGTTGGAGAGGTAGCTGGAATTCTCGGTGTAGCAGTGAAATGCGTGGATATCGAGAGGAACACTCGTGGCGAAGGCGAGCTACTGGACAACATCTGACGCTGAGGCTCGAAGGCCAGGGGAGCAAAAGGGATTAGATACCCCTGTAGTCCTGGCAGTAAACGGTGTGCGCTTGGTGTGAGGGGATTCGACCCCCCTTGTGCCGGAGCTAACGCGTTAAGCGCACCGCCTGGGAAGTACGGCCGCAAGGCTAAAACTCAAAGAAATTGACGGGGACCCGCACAAGCGGTGGAGTATGTGGCTTAATTCGATGCAACGCGAAGAACCTTACCAAGGCTTGACATGGATTTCTAAGCACGTGAAAGCGTGTGACCCTTCGGGGGACTTCCACAGGTGCTGCATGGCCGTCGTCAGCTCGTGTCGTGAGATGTTGGGTTAAGTCCCGCAACGAGCGCAACCCCTGTGATTAGTTGCCAGCACGTGATGGTGGGGACTCTAATCAGACTGCCCAGATCAACTGGGAGGAAGGTGGGGACGACGTCAGGTCAGTATGGCCCTTACGCCTTGGGCTGCACACGTACTACAATGCCCAGTAC
>NZ_JAPDDR010000029.1:1927-6021 GCF_025950095.1 Luteolibacter rhizosphaerae
ACAATGAGAACCGAGACCGCGAGGTGGAGGAAATCTACAAAACTGGGCCCAGTTCGGATTGGAGGCTGCAACTCGCCTCCATGAAGCCGGAATCGCTAGTAATGCTGCATCAGCTACGGCAGCGTGAATACGTTCCCGGGTCTTGTACACACCGCCCGTCACATCATGGAAGCCGGTAGCACCCGAAGTATCGTACGATCCTAAGGTGAAGCTGGTAACTGGGATGAAGTCGTAACAAGGTAGCCGTAGGGGAACCTGCGGCTGGATCACCTCCTTTCTATGGAGTAGCTTCAAACCTTCTCAAGGTCACTGAAGCAGGTCGATGCCCGACACCGAGCAATCGGAAGGGCATCGCGGCGAGCGAAAGCGAACCGCAAAATATTATTAGCATCGCGACTTGCGACAGTATCGCAGCACACAATTTGGCTTTCGTCCTCTTCTTCTTCAATCCTCCTACGAGAGGGGGTTTAGCTCAGTTGGTAGAGCGTCTGCTTTGCAAGCAGAATGTCAACGGTTCGAATCCGTTAACCTCCACCATCTTTCACGATCCGTCTCGAGCTTTGCGGGCAACCGCGGGAGCAAACGGGTCATGGAAAATTAATTGGGCCTGTAGCTCAGTTGGTTAGAGCACCGCCTTGATAAGGCGGGGGTCATAGGTTCGAGTCCTATCAGGCCCACCACTTTTTCGGAAAGGGAATGAAGAACGTGATAACAGACTTGTGAGAGCCTTGCCGCTCTTTGACATCCGCATGGAGATTACAGTTTTTGAAAATGACTGCAAAAAATCAATTGTTCACATGAGCCATTAATTTGCGCGGTCCTTGGTATATGACTGATTTGGCCGGTGTGACTCATACCGGCCCGCGATTGCAAACCACGGCTTCTTTACGGCGGCCGCAGGTGCAATCGCCTGAACAGCTGATTTCGATATGGAATCAAGCTTTAAAGGGCACAGAGTGGATGCCTTGGTGCTAACAGGCGATGAAGGACGTGATAAGCTGCGATAAGCTTCGGGGAGCGGCAAACACGCTTTGATCCGGAGATTTCCGAATGGGGTAACCTGGTGGTGTTAATACGCCATCGTTCTTTCCTGAATCAAATAGGGAAAGAGACGCGATACCCGGTGAAGTGAAACATCTCAGTAACCGGAGGAAAAGAAAGAGAATCGATTCCGTAAGTAGTGGCGAGCGAAAGCGGAGTAGCCCAAACCGGGAGCTTGCTCCCGGGGTTGTAGGACCCCGACGTGGGACCGTTGACGATAGGTGAAGGACCTGGAAAGTTCCGACAGAGAGGGTGAAATCCCCGTAACCGAAATCCGACGCGGCCCTAGGGTGTTCCTGAGTAGCACAGCACACGTGGAACGTTGTGTGAATCTGCGCCGACCACGGCGTAAGGCTAAATACTAGTTAGCGACCGATAGTGAACCAGTACCGTGAGGGAAAGGTGAAAAGAACCGCTGTGAGCGGAGTGAAATAGAACCTGAAACCCTGTGCCTACAAGGTGTAAGAGCAGCTTCGGCTGTGATTGCGTGCCTTTTGCTTAATGAGTCTGCGAGTCAGTATGTGTGGCAAGCCTAAGATCTTCCGGATCGGAGGCGCAGCGAAAGCGAGTCCGAATAGGGCGACCATAGTTGCACGTGCTGGACCCGAAGCGGAGGTGATCTACCCTTGACCAGGTTGAAGCGCGGGTAAAACCGCGTGAAGGACCGAACCGGTGAATGTTGAAAAATTCTCGGATGAGTTGAGGGTAGGAGTGAAAGGCTATTCAAACCCCGTGATAGCTGGTTCTCCTCGAAATGCATTGAGGTGCAGCGTCGCGTGCTGATTACCGGGGGTAGAGCACTGAAAGGGCTAGGGGGCATACCCGTCTACCAAACCCTATCAAACTCCGAATACCGGTGAGTGGAGCGCGGCAGTGAGACGGTGGGGGATAAGCTTCATCGTCAAAAGGGAAACAACCCTGATCAGCAGCTAAGGTGCCTAAACCATGCTAAGTGGAAAGGATGTGGGATTTCACAGACAGTGAGGATGTTGGCTTAGAAGCAGCCACCATTTAAAAAGTGCGTAATAGCTTACTCATCGAGAGATCCTGCGCCGAAAATGATCGGCGATAAGCATGGTACCGAAGCTCTGGGTGTCTACTGTATCAGTAGGCGCGGTAGAGGAGCATTCCCAACGCGTTGAAGGGTGATGGCGACTGACCCTGGAGAGTTGGGAAGAGAGGATGCAGACATGAGTAACGATAAGACCGGTGAAATCCCGGTCCGCCGTAAACCCCAGGTTTCCCGGGCTACGTTTTTCGTCCCGGGGTTAGTCGGGACCTAAGCCGAGGCGGATACGCGTAGGCGATGGACAGCAGTTTAATATTACTGCACTTGCGAAACTTAAGTAGGGAGGACGCATGATGGAAAGCCACTAGGTGATTGAATTCCGAGGTGAGGCTACGGCCGATCCGCATGGCTGGAAGTTGTGCCAAGAAAAGCCCCTATGCATGCTAAGCAACCCGTACCGTAAACCGACACAGGTGGGTGGGTAGAGTATACCAAGGCGCAAGAGTGAACCCTGGTTAAGGAACTCGGCAAATTAGCCCCGTAACTTCGGAAGAAGGGGTGCCCCATGCAAATGGGGCCGCAGTGAAATGGCCCAACCGACTGTTTAGCAAAAACACAGCACTCTGCCAAGACGCTAAGTCCAAGTATAGGGTGTGACACGTGACCAATGCGGAAAGATTAAGGTAAGAGGTTAGCCGCAAGGCGAAGCTTTGAGCCCAAGTCCCCGTGAATGTCGGCCGTAACTATAACGGTCCTAAGGTAGCGAAATTCCTTGTCGGGTAAGTTCCGACCTGCACGAATCGTGTAACGAGTTGGGCACTGTCTCAACCAGGTGCTCAGTGAAATTGTAATGGCGGTGAAGATGCCGCCTACCCGCAGAAGGACGGAAAGACCCTATAGACCTTAACTGTAAGCTGTCATTGGTTTTTCGATTCTCATGCTCAGCATAAGTGGGAGACGTTGATCTGGTCCTTTAGGGGATCAGGGAGTCATCAGTGAGATACCACCCTTGGGTGTTGGAAGATCTAACCCCGACCCGTGAAACCGGGCGGGAAACAGTGTCAGCCGGTCAGTTTTACTGGGGCGGTATCCTCCCAAAGAGTAACGGAGGAGCGCGAAGGTGGGCTCAGCATGGTCTGCAACCATGTGTCGAGTGCATAGGCATAAGCCCGCCTAACTGTGAGACCTACAAGTCGAGCAGAGACGAAAGTCGGCCTAAGTGATCCGGCGGTAGAATGTGGAATTGCCGTCGCTCAACGGATAAAAGGTACCTTAGGGATAACAGGCTGATTTCGCCCAAGAGTTCATATCGACGGCGAAGTTTGGCACCTCGATGTCGGCTCGTCGCATCCTGGGGCTGGAGAAGGTCCCAAGGGTCCGGCTGTTCGCCGGTTAAAGCGGCACGCGAGCTGGGTTCAGAACGTCGCGAGACAGTTCGGTCCTCTATCCTCTGTGGGCGCAGGAAAACTGAGGGGTTCAATTCCTAGTACGAGAGGACCGGAATTGACGCACCTCTGGTGCACCGGTTGTTCTGTCAAGAGCATGGCCGGGTAGCTATGTGCGGACGAGATAAGCGCTGAAAGCATCTAAGCGCCAAGCTCCTCCCAAGATGAGTTTTCCCTGAAGGATCGTGGAAGACTACCACGTTGATAGGCCGGAAGTGGAAGTGTAGCAATATATGCAGCTTACCGGTACTAATCATCCGTCTGGCTTGATTCCGTTCGGAATCGCTTGTTTCCAAGCGACCGCGCACGGTTCAAAGTGGACGAATTGAGGTTGTTTGAATGACTGTAAGACTCCGTGCGGATGTCAGGGAGCGGCTTGGAAGAAAGCCAGCTTTTGACCGCTAGAGCATCAGCCCCGTAAGGCGGGGTTGACCTCTGGTGGCCAGAGCGCGGTGGAACCACCCGGTCCCATTCCGAACCCGGAAGTGAAACGCTGCAGCGCCGATGGTATTGGGACGACAGGTCCTGTGAGAGTAGGTCGCCGCCAGGTATTCGCCCGGCCCCGAGTAACATCGGGGCCGGGCGCTTTTTTGTACCCT
>NZ_JAPDDR010000030.1 GCF_025950095.1 Luteolibacter rhizosphaerae
CATCCGTGCCTCCGGAAGAGCGGTGGCCACCGCTCTTCCGGAAACCGCTGCCTATCAGCACGAGTGCGTCGAAGCGAGCGATCAGAACGAACATACAAGTGCGCGCGAGGATCGCCGCTTTTGAGCGAGTCCGCGCAACGGAGCGCCGTGAAGAGAGTGATCTCATCCCCCTAAGGGATCAACACCCCGGGATCTCCCCACGCAATCTCTCACCGCACCTCCCCAAAAGCGGCGATCCTCGCCGCACTCCAAAGCGGCTGCGCCGCGAACGGGCTCACCGCTCGCCATCTACGCCATCCATCGTAGTGGCAGGACTGTCACCACCACGCTCCTGCTTCTTCTTCCCCCGATTCGCTGCCACTGTCAGCGATATCACCCAGACCATGAGAAACACCGTCACCACCCCGAACAAGGCAGCCGAGGCGGAGTACTGCCTCACCGTGACCCGCCATGAGCCATCCGCCTCCTGCGTGCTTTCCAACACGCTTGGCCCTCGCCAGGTGAAACCGCGCTCCACCCGGTTGCCGCTCCCCGGCTCGCGATGAAACGAGAACTGCCGCGGTCCGGTAGGAGTGGTTCCGAGCTCTTCCTCCACCCGATAGCCGAGGATCTCGCCATCCTCGAGAGTCAGGCTCCAGTAGCTCCCGCTGCCCGGTTGCGAGGAGACCACCCGCGTCATCGTGCGATGCGAGTCCACCCATACCCAGATCAGAAGACCGAGCACCATAACCCCGCACCAGTAACAGGCGGAGCCACGCAGCCACCGCAGCTTCCTGCGAAACCCGGATCCCGGAGCGGCCATCTCCCTAATTACGCCCAGACTCTCCAAAAAGCCTACCACCAAGGCCACGGCCCCGAAGGCAATCAAGGTTGGCAAGCCCTCCCACATGGCTACCTCCCCTCCCCTCCGCGCTTCTCCATCCCCTGCATCACCTTCTCCCGCTCCGGTGGCCAGCCGTAGCCGCGCTTCATCGCGCCGGCTTCCTCCGCCGCCTCATACATCTTCCACAAATTCTCCAGCCCTGGCGCGGCACCGATCAAGCCGGGTGAAAGCCTCGCCCGCCCCTGCGCCAGCTCCGCCTGCTTCGCCTCCAGCTCCTGCTCCATCGTGCTCATGCGGGCGGCGGCATCCGCAGCCTGCTCCACCGCATCCCGCGCCGTGGCGAGCGCCCACATCCGTTCGCGGACCTCATCCTCCAGCGCCATCTCCTGCCGGAAGACTTCCTGCCGCGCTTCATCGATATTCTCCAGCAGCAGCCGCTCCCGTGCGGCCTTCATGGACTCCACCTCCGGCAGCTCGCGGGAGAGCTCCGCAAGTTGCGTCTCCGCCAGTGCGCGGATCCCCGCATCCTCCGCGGCCAGCTTGCGCCCCAGCTCGCCGCGCGGGGCATCCCGCAGGAAATGCAGCCGGTGCCGCAGCGCACTATACACCAGCCAATCCTGCTCCGCGGGCTCCACCCGCACCGGCTCCGGTGCCCGCCGTTCCCCGCAGGCGCACAGCGCGACCGCGAGGAAATACGAGATCCATCGTAGCAAGACCCACCCTACGGGTGATAAGGCGCTGGCGGGCCGGGCATTCATCGCTTTTTCTTCTCCGCGGCCTCCTGCTCGAGCTGCTCCATCTGCTCCCGGCTGATCGAATTCACCAGCGGCCAGCCGTAGCCGGACTTCATCGCTTTCCGCAGGTAAGCGGTATCGTACATCTCCTCCACCTCGCTCTTCTTCGCCGGCAGGCCGAAGAGCCAGGGGGAGAGCGGCGCGCGCAGCTCCTTGAGCTTCGCCAGCTTGGCCGCCAGCTCCGTGCTGCTCTCCCAGACCTTCGTCTCGCGCGGCTGCCAGAAGATCGGCATCATCTTCTCCGCAATCTCCGCCTCCAGTGCGATCTCTTGCTCGAAGAGCTCCGCCTGCTCTGCATCCAGCTTCGCCACGATGGCGGTGCGCTGGCGGGCATAGAGATCCTCCACCTTGGGGAGTTCCGCCTTCAGCTCCGCCACGATGTCCGGCTTCAATTGCAGGCGCGCCAGCTCATGGGTCTGCGGATCGCTCGTATCGATGGTCGTGGCCATGCGCAGGAAATGCATGCGATGTCGCGCCGCGCCGAAGATCAGCCAATCGTCATCGCTCGGCACGGAATCCTCCGGCACCTCGTTCGCGCTGGATTCCACCCAGGCCACCGGCTTGTCCTTCTTGCACGCAGGCAGGCACAGGCACAGTGCCAGTAGCATCACTCCGCTCCATCTTCCGCTCGCACGCACCATCCCTCTCCTATCTCCGCGGCGCAGGAGAAACAAGCGCGGGATGAGCATCAACTCCTCATCCCCGCTCCCCTCCCCTCTGGGGCGAAGAGATCCGAAGCCGCCGCCGCGCCCTCACGGCCCACACCAGCGCGCCGGACCACAGCAGCACATGCCCGGCGGCGATCATCCAGTAGGGTACGCGCGCACTCATCCCCCAGGCCCCCGTGTTCGCGGACTTGCCCATCTGCAGGAATCCCGGAGGGAACCACGGGCTCATCCCGTCCGTCTCATCCATCGGCAGGCTGGCGGTGGTGAAGGCCCAGCCCGCAGCACCCGCCACCTGCCGCGGCGCGATCCGGCAGCCCAGCACCACGCGACCGCCGCCATGCGAGACCGCCACCGAGGCCGAGCCATCCCGGCTCTTCGCCATCGCCTGGTCCACCTGCTCCAGCGAGCGGGCCCAGAGCCACAGGATCAGCAGCAGCGCCGCCGCGCCGCCTGCGATCACCCCCTGTAGCCATATCACCCGGACCATCCACCTATCTTCGGAATATCTTCCGGAGTGGCAACCTATCTTCTGTCAAAATCCTGTGAAAGCCTTCACCGCCATTTCACGCAATCCTCATGCGGCGGCGCTTCCATGCACGCAAGACGAGCGCAAGGCCGCCCCAGAGCGGTAGGTAGATCAGCGAGAGGAGCCAGTGTGGAAGCTGGATCCCGAAGGATCGATACTCGGCACCGCTATCGATCGCAAAGGGATCGCCGGCATCCCGCATGAAAGAATCGCTGTCCTGCTTCGCCTGCCACTGAATGCCGGGGCTCGAAACATCGAGATCTTCTGACCTGGTTCCAGGGGATGCATCGAAGAGCTCCGCCAGATCCATCGGGCAGCAGGGACCTCGTCCATGAGTTGAGAGAAACTGAGCTCCATCCTCCCGCGCGAATGAGTCAGGATAAGATCCCCTCCACAGTCGGTCCGCCAGGCATGACCGGTCATCTTGAACCCCGCGGAATTCACCCACATTCCCAGAATCATCAGCAGCCCGAGCGAGCCGAACCAGAAGCCGCGGGAGCGAAGCAGCGTCTTCATGCCTTCGACTCTGCCTCCGGGATCATCGTTTCCGCTGCCATCCGGTTCCGCTTCCATGCACGCCTTGTGAGCAGCAGGCCCCACACCGCCACCGTCATCACGATCAGGAACCAGTAGGGAATACGAAGCTCATAGTAGTGGACGGTGGGGTAGTCCTTCTGCAGCCAGCGCGGCGCGAGGAACCACCTGGGCGTGCCCACCACCGGATCGTGCCGCGTAGCGAAATTCCACGGACCGCCCGTGGATCCGTGCCGCATTTGCTGGTAGCTGATCTCGATCGAGCCCTCGCCATGGATGAGGGAGGCGCTTTCCTCGAAGACCCCGCGCAGCGCACCGAGCCCGCGGACATGCCGGCGGGAATCCGCCCATAGCCCGGACAGCAGCAGCACCAGCAACACGCCGGACCAGAGGATGCGCGAGCGGAGCAGCGGTGGCACGCGCAGCATCCTCCCGCAGGCGATGCCGCGCATCAAGCCCGGCGTGGGGATGCACGCGGAGCGATAAGGAGCGGGGACATCCCGGTCCCCGACCACACGCTCACCCCGACGACAAGAATGTCGTCGCTCCTTACGCTACCCCCTTTGGAGCCGCAGGCTCTTTGGAGCAACGGTGTTCTACTCAAGGACGAATTCCGGCGTTTTGAGCAACGAGTTCATTACCGTGAGCATCTGTCGCATCACTGCGGTTAAAGCCACCTTCTTCGGTTTGCCTTTCGCTACCAGC
>NZ_JAPDDR010000031.1 GCF_025950095.1 Luteolibacter rhizosphaerae
ACGAGGATCCCACCGGCCTGCTCAACGAAGGCCACCGCTACCGCGACCTCGAGGCCGGGGTGTTCATCTCGCGCGATCCGGCGGGCTTCGTGGACGGCCCGAATGTTTACGCCTATGTGAGGCAGAATCCGTGGAGCGCGTTCGACCCTGAAGGGCTTGCGCCTCAGATTGTCAACACGCTCGCTTCCATGGGCGACGACTGGTTCGGGTATTGGGGCGGCGTGGGAGGCGCGGCCGGGAACATGGCAAAAGGGCTAGGCCAACTGGCGATGAACCTCGATCCAGCCACGAATGCATGGCAATCGTTTGCCGGCAAGAAGACCGGCTACCAGAAGATCGCCGAAGGAAGCCAACAGGCATACCATGACTTCGTCCAGTCGGCCGAAAATCTGGGAGCCAAGGCTCAGATGAATGGAAGGACCATGACCGAGTCGGTTCTGGATGCCGCGGCCAACCATGTTGACGAGGCGACAAAGGATCCGAAGAAAGCCGGAAACCTGGCATTCGGCACGGTCACATCCCTCGCAAGTGGTGCGGACGCTGCATTGAGAATCGCATTGAGGACGGGTAACGCCGCATTGACCACCGCGAGAGGGACGCAGGGGGCGGCTACAGTGGAGGCAGCGGCGGCGAATAAGCCAGATTATACAAGAATTGCTGACCCAAAGAATCTCAATGCTAGTACCAAACCTACCCCAAGACAGGTTCAAGAAATGAAGAAAATGAACATGGAAGCAAACAACGGGGTGCTCCGAGACGATGTAACCGGAGAGGTGATGGTTCCATCTGCCAAGTCACAAAAAGGCGTTACTCCTCCTCCCAATGAGGTTCAAGTGGACCACATTGTGCCAGTGGACAAAGGAGGAACAAGGACCATGAGCAATCTTGAGCTGCGGACGCGGGCAAACAATCGAGCCAAATCGAACAATTGATGAAAATATTCCCTATCAGCAACGACACGATGGTTGTGACCTCCACGTTTGTGACCAAGCAAGGCATGCCCATTCTGGAAATCAGTCACGAAGATGACGAAGAAGGAGGATCCTTGTGGCAATTCCATTGTGGGAACGGCGACTACAGTATGGATAAGATGCAATTGGTTCGCCTAGACACCATACTCATGCTGGATCCAAGCGTCGGCGAAATTGCCGATTTGGAAATGGGCAAAACTGTGCGTAGAGAAACTCCGAAATCTTCTTGGATCTTGGTGGAATAAATCGCCGCAAAGGCACCAGCGCAGTTTCCACAGGGATCATTTTCAATAATAGTGGCAACCAACCGCAGTGGCCGTGCCAACCGGTATTCGTGCCAAAGCCGGATCGGGGCTTCCTCCCGCGAGAGCCCGTGATGCAGATCGCGATATTTCCGGAACGCTTCAACCCAAGGTCCACCCACTCCATGAGCTGCTTCCGCCAACCGCGTCCGCATGTCCGGCATCTTTCAGCCATGCGGGTGACGCCGAAGCGGATGAGAAACGCGACTCGTCCGATGATGTCTCCTTGGAACGGAGCGGATCCGGCCTTTCCTCGCAACCCCGGTTTCGCCAGAATGCTCCCGCCTTGACCCGTCCGGCTGCCATCTTGCTAACACTGCTGATTTCCCTATCGACCGGGATTTCCTCTGGAGCCGGTGTTTCCCACGGCACCAGCACCGGCCGGGACCGGCTCGGCCGCACCTTGTCCATGGTCGAGCGCACTTCTTCCGGTGCGGTGGTCTCGTCCTTCGACTACTCGCAGGCGGTCGGCACCTGGCCTTCCAGCCACGATGCTGTCGGCAACGTGCTGCGCTGCGAGGAGAACCACAGCATGAGCGGCGTGGACGACCGCGTGGTGGTCAACACCTACGACCACGCCAGCCGCCTCGACACCGAGACCATCACTCCCGCCGGGGGAGCGGCCGTCGCGACGGATTACGGCTATGATCGCGCGGACAACCGGGTGAGCAAGACCATCGGGGCGACCGTTACGGATTACCAGTTCGGCGATGGCGACAACGGGGCGAATTCAAACCAGCTCGGCGCTTACGGGCCTTCCGGCCAGCCGGTCACCCACAGCTTCACCTACGATGCGAACGGCAACCGGG